>NZ_JBKVXZ010000014.1:0-65459 GCF_046973065.1 Flintibacter sp.
GCTGGAACAGGTGGTAGAAATCGTAGGACTGCATGATCATGTAGTTGAACTCCAGGAAGCTCAGACCCTTCTCCATGCGCTGCTCGTAGCACTTGGCCCGGAGCATGTTGTTGACGGAGAAGCAGGCGCCCACATCCCGCAGCAGGTCGATGTAGTTCAGACCCAGCAGCCAGTCGGCGTTGTTCACCATCTGAGCCTTGCCCTCGCCGAACTCAATGAAGCGCTCCATCTGCTTCTTGAAGCAGTCGCAGTTGTGCTGGATGGTCTCAGGGGTCATCATGGAACGCATATCGGTACGGCCGGAAGGGTCACCGATGTAGCCGGTGCCGCCGCCGATCAGAGCGATGGGACGGTTACCCGCCATCTGCAGGCGCTTCATCAGGCACAGAGCCATAAAGTGGCCCACGTGCAGGGAGTCAGCGGTGGGGTCAAAGCCAATGTAGAAGACGGCCTTGCCCTCGTTGATCATTTTAGAGATCTCTTCCTCGTTGGTGACCTGGGCGATGAGGCCGCGGGCCTTCAGTTCTTCATAGCAAGTCATTTTCCTTTACTCCTTTATCAAATCAGTTCATTTGCTTGTATTTCTTCTGGTTTTTGCTTTTTTGTCCGGCAGACATTGTAGACGATGACGCCGCCAATGACGATAGCCGCCCCAATGAGTGCCATGGGGCCCATTTTCTCCCCATAGAATACCGCCACCAGAATGGGGTTGAGCACCGGCTCAATGCCGGAGACCAAGCTGGCCGTGACAGGAGGGGTAGTTTTGAGACCAATGGTCAGCAAAATGTAGGCCACCGCCACCTGGAATACGCCAAGTACCAAAAGACTAGTAATAGCAGTAGGTGAAAAGTCAGTTTCCTTCACAAGAAACGGCAGTCCGGTTATGGCTGAGAGCACATCTCCCCAGAAAACAGAGGAGATGGCGTCGCTGTCAGGCATGTCATTGAGCAGGAACACCCCGGCGTAGGCCAGACCGGACAACAGGGCCAGCACATTGCCCAGCCCCCCTCCCATCTCCAGGCTGTCCAAAAAGAAGAATACCACGCCGCCAAAGACCACCACACAGGTGATCACATCCAGCTTATCGGGCCGACGGTGAAAAAACAGTAGGGTGATGAGCAGCACAAAAATGGGTGCGGTAAACTGGAGCACGATGGTGTTGGCCGCCGTGGTCAGCTTGTTGGCAATGGAAAACAGGGCGTTACAGCCAAAGACGGAGATGGCTCCCAGAGCGACCCAGCGGTTGAGGCGCAGGGGATGCTTGACCCAGATCAGATAGGCCCCGATCACCACCAGGGCAATGGCGGTGCGGCTGCCGTTGATGGCCATGCCGCCCCAGGGGATGAGTTTGATGCACAGTCCCCCAATGCTGTAAAGCAGTGCCGCGGCAAATACACACAGGGTGCCCTTTTGGCTCTTGGTCATATCATGCCCCCTTTCCATGCAAAAAGCCCTCTGTCCGAATATTCGGACAGAGGGCATAGCAATGCGGTACCACCTCTGGTTCGTCCCTGCCTCGCAACAGAGACCTCATGGAGTACGTGACTCCCTTCGCAATAACGGGCGAAACCCGGCCTGTCCCCTACCCACGCAGGAAATACGCTTCGGGCGGCTGCTCCAAGGGGTAATTTCACAAAGCGTCCTCTCCCCCTTTCACCAGCCGGGGGCTCTCTGCACAGGGTGATGCCTTGCTAAGGTTCCTTTTCTTCGCAGTATAAGAACTTTATCATAGTTTTTCCCCTTTGTCAACCGCTGGAAGGAGGTACCCCTTTTTTACTCTTTCAGAGGCGAAACGCAGTTTCGCACAAAGTTCTTTTGCCTACTTTTCTTTCAAGAAAAGTAGGTTACAGTCTGGCGACGCCAGTCTTCCGGGCGGCTTCGGCCACGGCCTTGGCTACCGCAGGCACTACCCGCTTGTCAAAGGCAGCGGGAATGATGTTGGCCTCACTCAGCTCCTCATCGGGAATGATGGAGGCCAACGCCATGGCAGCGGCCATCTTCATCTCCTCGTTGATATCGCTGGCCCGCACGTCCAGAGCACCGCGGAAAATGCCCGGGAAAGCCAGGACGTTGTTGATCTGGTTGGGGTAATCGCTGCGTCCGGTGGAGACCACCTTGGCTCCGCCCGCCTTGGCATCCTCGGGGAAGATCTCCGGGGTGGGGTTGGCGCAGGCAAAGACGATGGCATCCTTGTTCATGGTCTTGACCATCTCGGTGGTCACCAGGTTGGGGGCGGACACGCCGATGAACACATCGGCACCCACCAGCATATCGGCCAGAGTGCCCTTGCGCTTTTCCAGATTGGTGCGCTTAGCGATCTCCTGCTGGGCCCAGTTCATATCGGGGTTGCCCTCATACAGGGCGCCAAACTTGTCGCACAGAGTAATGTCCTTGAAGCCAGCCTCCAGTAGCAGCTTGGTGATGGAGATGGCGGCGGAACCGGCTCCAGAGAAGACCACCCGGACCTCCTCCTTCTTCTTCCCTACCACCTTCAGAGCATTGGTCAAGCCAGCCAGAGCAATAATGGCGGTGCCGTGCTGGTCATCGTGGAAAACGGGGATGTCACACATCTCCTTCAGGCGGCGCTCAATTTCAAAACACCGGGGAGCGGCGATATCCTCCAGGTTGATGCCGCCGAAGGAACCGGAGATGTTATACACGGTCTGGACAAACTCGTTCACGTCCTTGGTCTTGACACAAAGAGGGAACGCATCTACATCGGCAAAGCGCTTGAAGAGCACGCACTTTCCCTCCATGACGGGCATACCAGCCTCGGGGCCAATGTCGCCCAGGCCCAACACGGCAGTGCCATCGGTGATGACGGCCACCAGGTTGTGGCGGCGGGTCAGCTCATAACTCTTCTCGGGGTGCTTCTGGATCTCCAGGCAGGGCTGGGCCACGCCGGGGGTGTAGGCCAGAGACAGTTCCCCTTTGTTACCCGCAGGCACAGTGGCCACCACTTCAATTTTACCCTTCCACTCCCCGTGCAGACGCAGGGACTCCTTCGCGTAATCCATAACAGTTCCTCTCTTTCTATGTAAGTCAACAAAATATTTGTTTTGTTTCCTTGCCCTTCATTTGGGACATAGTATGCTTTATTATACCACCCCCTGCCCCCGCTCCGCAACCGAAAAGCGCCTCCCAGAACCGGGAGGCGCTTTTCCTTATAAAATAATGCAGATGAGTCCGCCGGAGCCCTCGTTGATGATGCGCTGGAGGGTTTCCCGCAGCTTCTCCCGGGCGTCCTCGGGCATACGCTTGACCTTGGCGTTCAGGTCCTCCCCCACCAGTTCGTGGAAGGACTTGCCAAAAATATTGGACTGCCAGATCTTGGCCGTGTCCCCCTCAAACTCCTGGAGCAGATAGTGGATCATCTCCTCGCTCTGCTTCTCACTGCCTACAATGGGCGAGACCTCCGTCTCAATATCCGCCCGGATCATGTGTATAGAGGGGGCGCTTGCTTTCAGCCGCACGCCATAGCGTCCCCCCTGGCGCACGATCTCCGGCTCCTCCAGTACCAGGGAGTCAATGGAGGGCACGACAATTCCGTACCCCGTCTCCTCCACTTCCTTGAGGGCGTCGGCTACCTTGTCATAAGATGCCTTCACCTGGGCCAGTTGGGTAAGCAGCGCCATCAGATCTCCGTCGTTGCCGATCTGGAAACCCGACTGCTGAGAAATGGTGTCGTAGAACAGAGACCTGGGCAGCTCCAGGCTGGCACAGGCCAGGCCGGTACCCAAATCGATGGAGGTCACCCGCGCCTGGCTGACCTGCTCGCACTCCCGCATAGAGGCCACCGCCTGCTCCACGTCCCGGATACGGCCCAACTGTCCCGCTCCCTGGCGGATGGCCTCGTAGAGAGCGGCCTTGATGGGGTGCTCCTGAGGCAGGGCATCCACCCAGGGAGGCAGGAACAGGTCCATCTCTTTGAGTGGGAATTCATAGAGCACCTGCTTGAGCAGGGCGCTCACGTCCTCCTCTTCCATCTCCAGGCAGTTGGCGGCCACACAGGTGACCTGGTGGCGCTGGGCGATCTCATCCCGGATGGCCTGGGTCCGCTGGGAATTTGGGTGGGCAGAGTTGAGGAGCACCAGGAAAGGCTTGCCCAGCTCCTTCAGCTCCCGGATCACCCGCTCCTCCGCCTCCAGATAGTCCTCCCGGGGAATCTCGGTGATGGTGCCGTCGGTGGTGACCACGATGCCGATGGTGGAGTGCTCAGCAATCACTTTTCGGGTGCCTACCTCGGCGGCCTCAGACATGGGGATCTCATGGTCAAACCATGGAGTGGTGACCATGCGCTCGGTCTCCCCCTCCAGCTGTCCCACTGCTCCGGGCACCATGTAGCCCACACAATCAATGAGCCGCACCTGGAACGCCGCCGAGGCGTCCATGGACACGGTCACCGCCTCCTCAGGGACAAACTTGGGCTCTGCCGTCATGATGGTCCGCCCGGAGCCGCTCTGGGGCAGCTCATCCCGGGCCCGCTCCCGGCGATAGACGTTGTCGATGTTGGGGATGACCAGACTCTCCATCACCCGTTTGATGAAGGTGGACTTCCCGGTGCGCACCGGCCCCACCACACCGATGTAGATATCGCCGTCGGTCCGACGGGCGATATCCTCATAGATTTTGCGCTCTTCCACTGCCATTCCTCCCTTTTGGCTTGCCTTGGTATTTCGTTACACTGTATGAGGATAAGCTGTAGAATATGCCCTGTTTCCGGGGGCACAGAAAAATGCGCCCCGTCTCCGGGGCGCGTGTGTGGTATAGATTAAAAAGAAGATGGGATAAGCAGCATCTTCCCGGTGGGCAGGCTCCCCTCCTCCAGCTGATTGGCCTGAAGGATCTGATGCTGGGGGGTGGCGTAGGCCTTGGCGATGTCCCACAGAGTCTCCCCCGGCGCGGCCAGACGCAGCACCACCGAGGGCTGCTGCCCCTCCTGCTTTCCTCTTGGCTCCCCCAGAACAGCGGAGCTTACTGCCAGGGCCCGCTGAGGCTGGAGCAGCTGGAACTGGAACTCGGCGGTAAACCGCACCTCCAACCCGCCTGCTGCCGGAGTGGCAAACACCTCCCCCGGACACAACAGATGACAGCGGCACACCGCCCCGGCGGGCGCTTCCACCCGGCAGCTGAGAGGCAGAGTGCGCTGGAAGGCCTGCAGGTTCTCCTCCTCGTCCAGATAGAGCACCGTCACCAGGGCCGGTCCGGTGAGGACTACCTCGTTGCCCTCTCGGCTCTGGGTGATCTCTCCCAGGTTGACCCAGCTGTCCACTACGCTGCGGGGCAGCGACCCGGTCTCCAGCAGCTCCCGCACATTCTGGGCACGGCTGGACTGGTCCAGCAGCTTCCACAGGGTGTGCTCCTCCCGGGCCACCTGGGTCTCCCAGGCGGTACTGTACAGATCCTGTAAAAGCTGCATCGGCCGGTGGCACCACACCTGGGCCTGAGCCAGCACATCCAGGGTGACCTCTACGCTGCGGCCGTCCTCTCCGCTGGGCAAACAGGTAAACTGGGTCAGCTCCAGATCCATCTGGCACTCGCTCCCCTCGCCCACGCCGGGGATCTCCATCACCTGGGAGAAGGGCATGGACTCCCGGTAGGGGGTCAGAGCGCCCCCCGCCTCCTGGACCAGCAGCTGGAGTTCCACCGTGCCCTTGAAGATCAGCTTACTGCCGATGAGCTTACACTCTCCGCACACCGGCTGGGCCTGGCAGGCCATTACTTCCATGCCCTCCCCCTGGCCGCCGTTGAGGCGTATTTGATCTGTGAATGTAAAGGGTTTCTCCTGGACATCACTGAGCTGATAGGTCTCCGCCTGGGCGATCATCTGCTCCACCTTGTGCTCCTCCGGCTCCAGCACAGCCTGGCAGCACATGTGCTCCGTAGGCTGGAAGGCGGTGATCTCCACCGCCAGGTCCACCCGCAGCAGAACCTTTCGGGGATTGAGGGCCCGGGCCTCCGCACCCCGTACCCGCGCACAGGCGGACACCATCCCCTGTTGTGTGAGCGTGGGGGCGTCCATCTGACTGGTAAAAGGCAGGGCGGCCTCCAGACGGCGCAGGCCGCCTCCCTCCTCCGGCTGGTAGAGTACCACCGCCCGCACACTGCCGCTGGCCTCGGCCAGTCCATCCCGTGCCTGCTTGCCGTTCAGGGTGGCCTGGGCACACACGGCCACGATACGCAGAATGTCCGGACAGGCGTCGGGCACAATGGTCTCCAGAGTTTCCTCCTGGCACACCGTCCCGCTTGCCGCCACTTCGTAGCAGTGGGTCACTTCCCGGTCAAATTCCAATTCCATACTGTCCTCTCCCTTTTCCTTGAGTGTCCCGCCGCGGCGGGCTATCCGGCTTTGGGACACTATATGCGCCGGAGAGGCCGCTTATGTCCAAAAACAGTTGCTCCCCCCTTCAAGCCCGCAGGCTTGAAAGGGGGAGGTCCCTCACGGCTCCCGATGCAGGCCAAATAGCCGCCGCAGCAGTCCCCGCAGACATTTCGGAGAACGTACCACCACAATGCCCATCTACTTATGCCTCCCTCCTGACAGACTGTACTTTAGTATATGGCCCAGTCCTCCGCCTTGACACAAAAAAAGCGGAACGCCCGAAGGCGTTCCGCAAAAAAGTTTATTTCCGTTCCCAGTCGGGAATCTGCTTGGCCTGCTCGTAGAGGCGCACATAGCTCTCGTGGCGGCTTTTGGCGATCTCTCCCGCCTTCACCGCCGCCAGCACCGCGCACCCCTTCTCCTTCACATGGGCACAGTCCTGAAACTGGCACTGATCCACATAGGGTGCAAACTCCCGGAACCGTCCGGCCAGCTCCTCCTTGCGGCACAGCTCCATCTTGTCCACGTCAAAGGACGAGAACCCCGGGGTGTCCGCGACGACTCCGCCGCAGCTCAGCCGCACCAGCTCCACATGGCGGGTGGTGTGCCGTCCCCGGCCCAGCTTGTCGCTGACCTCTCCGGTCTTCAGAGCAATGCCCGGCTCCAGCGCATTGAGGATGCTGGACTTGCCTACGCCGGAGTTTCCGGTAAAGGCAGATACCTTGCCAGAAATCAGTTCCTTGAGCTGGTCGATACCCTCTCCGGTCTCGGCGCTCACTTCCAGTGCCTGGTAGCCAGCCCTCCGGTAGAGGGCGGCCAGCTCCGCTCCGGAAGCCAGATCGCACTTGTTCACGCATACGATGCTCTCGCAGTGGTTTCCCTCGGCAATGGCGATGACCCGGTCGATGAGGAAGGGGTCGGTTACCGGAATGGACTGGGATGCAATGATGACCAGCTGGTCGATGTTGGCCACGGCAGGCCGGGCAAACTGGTTTTTCCGGGGCAGGATGGCGTCCAGAGCTCCCTGGCCGTTATCCAGGGGGGTGAATTCCACCCGGTCCCCCACCAAAGGGGTAATTTTCTCATGGCGCAGCTTGCCTCGTCCCCGGCAGGCGGTGATGGTGCCGCTGCCGTCGTCCACGTAGTAGAAGCCGCTCAGGGCCTTAAAAATGATTCCTTCCATCAGCTGTCAAAGTCCACGGTCTGGTCGTATGCCTTGGCGCCATCGATATACACGGTGTACACCTGCTTACCGGTCCCCTTCAGGTCCAGCTGGAAGCCGCCCTCCAGGTTGGTATCGTAGGTTCCGCTGTGGACCTTATTGCCCTGGGAATCGTAGACATCCACGTTGACCACAGCACCGGCGTCCGGCAGGGTGAAGCTGACTGTCTTGGTGACCTCGGTGGGAATCGGCTGGGTGTTGGGGTCGGGACCGTCGCTGATGATGATGTTGATGGCTGTGCCCTGGTCCACCTTGGTGCCCTCGTTCACCGACTGGAAGCACACTTGGCCCTTGGGGTAATCATTGCTGTACTCGTGCTCCACACTTCCAACATCCAGGCCCTTGCTGGTCAGCATCTTTCGTGCCATATCCTCCGTTTGTCCCAGCAGTCCGGGCATATCCACCTGCTGTGTCTCCTTGCCCAGGCTGACCACCAGAACAACAGTGTCTCCGTCCGAGAGGACAGAGTCCTTCTCAGGAATGGTAGAGATCACGTGATCCTTCTCGATCTCATCGCTATACTCCGTTCTGGAGCTGAAGTCGATGTTCAGGGTCATACCGTTCTCTTTGGCCAACGCCTTTAGCTGCGCACTGGCGGTGACGTAGTCTTTGTCCGCCAGATCAGGCATGAGCACCTCATCGCTCTGTCCGGTGCTGACCACCACCTGAATGACCGTACCGGTATCCGCAGTAATCGCACTGTTGGCGGTAGGATCCTGCGAGAGGATGGTACCCGCAGGCTTGTCGCTCTCCTTCTCCTGCACGATCTCCAGGGTAAAATCGCCCAGCAGATTGGTATCCACGGAAGCCTCACTGTACAGAAGGCCGGTCACCGTAGGTACCCGCTTGGTGTTCCCACCCTGGAAGCTGCCGGAAAAGACCGTGGAGAACATGATGAAGACCAGAGCGGCTACAAACACCAGAATGGCAGCCACCGCGCCGATCACCGGCCAGTTGGGGCCGCGGCGCTCCTCCTCCTCATCTTCCTCCTCTTCCTCAATGCGGCGGGCTCGCCGATCCTGACGCTCCGTTCTGGAGACAGGCGTCTCTCTGCGCCCACTGGAGGTACGGGGAGGAACGGTGTGGATCTGAGTGCGGTCCACGTCCTCCTCCTCTTCGGGGTGGAAGTCGTTGGGGCTGAAATCAAAGTTGATATTGGGGTTTTTCCGGAACTCCTCCAAATCGGCCAGCATGGCATCGGCGGAGGGGTAACGGTTGTCCGGGTTGGGAGCCATGGCCTTCATGGTGATGGCCTCCAGCGCCTCGGGAATGGTGGGATCGATCTCCCGGGGGGAGAGCGGAATGGAATTGATATGCTGGATGGCCACCGAGACAGGGGTATCCCCCTCAAAGGGCAGGCGGCCGGTAATCATCTCATAGAGGACCACACCGGCAGAGTACAAATCGGAGCGCTCGTCAATGTGGCTGCCCCTGGCCTGCTCAGGAGAAATGTAGTGTACCGATCCAAGAGCCTCCTGGGTGAGGGTGCTGTGCCCTCCGGAGGTCACCCGGGCAATGCCGAAGTCGGCCACCTTCACGCTGCCGTCCCGGAGCACCATGATGTTATGGGGTTTGATATCCCGGTGGATGATGCCGCGGCTGTGGGCGTGCCCCAGCGCCTTGACGATCTGGGTGATGAAGTGCAGGGCCTCCCGCCAGTTGAGCTTGTTCCCCTTCTTCTGCATGTACTGCTTCAGGGTGATGCCGTCGATGAGCTCCATGACGATGTACTCGATATCGGAGGAACGGCTGACGTCGTACACGGCCACAATGTTGGGGTGAGACAGCATGGCAACAGCCTGAGACTCATCGTGGAAACGGCGGCGCAGCTCTGCGTCCTGGGCCAGATCGTCCCGCAGGATCTTCAGGGCCACCAGACGGTTGAGCCGATGGCAGCGGGCCTTATAGACCCGGGCCATACCGCCCACGCCGATGAGCTCCAGGATTTCATATCGATTGTCGAGTAATTTACCGATGTACTGATCCATGGTAAATATCCTCCTTTGTAGGCTTTCCCAGTCGGACTGGGGATTGACTGGTTTGGGCTTGACAGAATATCAGCACTGGATCAACACCGCCGTCACGTTGTCCGGCGCCCCCCGGTGCAAAGCGATATCCAGCAGGCGGCGGCAGCAGGTGCATGCCTCGCCTCCGTGGATCACCTCGTACAAGATCTCCTGCTCGGAGACCACATTGCTCAGCCCGTCGCTGCACAGCAGCAAAAAGTCCCCTTCGTTCAGCTTCTGCCGGAACAGATCGGCCCGCAACTCAGGGTCCGCGCCCAGGGCGCGGGTAATGAGATTCTTATGGGGATGGGTTCTGGCCTGGTCGGGGGTCAGCTCGCCTCGCTCCACCAGATCCTCCACCAGAGAGTGGTCACGGGTCACCCGGACAATACCGCCCTCCTCGGAGAGATGGTAGGCGCGGCTGTCTCCCTCGTTGAGGATCAGGGCCTGCCCCTCCTCCACCAGAGCGGCCACCATGGTGGTGCCCATCCCGGCGCAGTCGGGTTCGGTAACCGCGCGGCGGAAGACTTGTTCATTGGCGGTTGCCGCAGGGCGCTCCATCCGGCTGCGGTCCGACAGGCCGCTGCGGCCCTCGTCCTGCAAAAATTCCCGCATGAAGATGTCCACCGCCATGGAACTGGCCACATTTCCTGCCTTGGCTCCGCCCATGCCGTCGCACACCAGGGCCACCACCCGCCCGTCGGGCAGGACCTGGTGGGCAAAGGCGTCCTGATTCTGTGTCCGGATCACACCGCGGTCGGTGATACCCCACACATTCATGGCACATCTTCCTTTCTTCCGGCGGCCCTGGGACCGCCCTTACGTTCTCTTGCTTGCTCCCCCATGGCCTTACGCCGCAGCTGTCCGCAGGAGGCGTCGATGTCGCTGCCCAGCCGGCGGCGGACCGTGACGGTGACGCCGTGGCTCTCCAGACGTTTCTGGAACGCCGCCACCCGGCGGCTTGGCTTCAGAGGACTCTCCTCCACGTCGTTGAGAGGGATGAGGTTCACATGCCCCGGCATCCCTTTCAGCAGACCGGCCAGCAGGTCGGCCTGGCGGTCGGAGTCGTTGACCCCGTCGATCATGGCGTACTCATAGGAGATCCGCCGCCCGGTGGTTTCAAAGTACCGGCGGCAGGTGTCTATCAGCTGCTCCACTCCCACCGCGCGGTTCACCGGCATAATTTTGGACCGGGTCTCGTCATCGGGAGCATGCAGGGAGACAGACAACGTTAATTGTAACCCACGTTGGGCCAATTTGTCAATTTGATCTACTAATCCACAGGTGGACAGGGAGATGTGGCGCATGCCGATGTTCAAACCCTCGGGGTGGTTGACCAGGGTGAGGAACTTCATCACCGTGTCATAGTTGTCCAGAGGCTCGCCGATGCCCATAAGCACAATGTTGGAGATGGGCGCCCTGCTGTCCAACTGGGTGAAGAGCACCTGGTCCACCATCTCAGCGGGGGTAAGGTTTCGCACCTTGCCAGCCAGTGTGGAGGCGCAGAAGGCGCAGCCCATGCGGCAGCCCACCTGGCTGGAGACGCAGACGGTGTTGCCGTGCTTATAGCGCATGAGCACCGTCTCAATGCAGTTGCCGTCCCTCAGCTCCCACAGGTATTTGATGGTGCCGTCCAGCTGGGACACCTGCTTGCGTGCCACCTTGGGCACGGTAAGAAAACAGGTCTCCTTCAGCTTTTCCCGCAGCGATTTGGACAGGTCGGTCATCTCGTCAAAGGAGGTGACTCCCCGGTAGATCCAGCGAAAAATCTGCTTGGCACGGAAACCGGGCTCTCCCTGGCTTTTGAGCCAGGCGGTCAGCTCCTCCAGGGTCATGGATTTGATATCGGTCAAGGGGTCTCCCCTACCTTTCGCAGTTTACAGATGAAGAATCCGTCCGTTTGGTGGACCTGGGGCCAGAGGGTGATCTCCCCTGCCTCCACCCGCCCTGCCGCTCCGGGCAGTTCAAAGGCCTCCCGGACAAACTCCGGGTGCTTTTCCAAAAAGGCGGACACGACCTCCCCGTTCTCCCGGGGCAGGATGGTACAGGTGGAGTACATCAGCACTCCGCCCGCCTTTACATAGCCCGCCGCGTTTTCCAAAATCGCCTGCTGGACCTGGGGCAGGTCTTCCAGGGGCTTGGGGTCCTTGTAGCGGATATCCGGCTTTTTCCGGATGACACCCAGACCGGAACAGGGCGCATCCACCAGCACCAGATCAAAGGCGGACACCCACTCCTCCCGCCGCACCTTGCCGTCGGCAGTCATGGGCTTGATAATGCTGAGGCCCAGCCGGTCGGCTCCGGCCTGAATGAGCTTCTTTTTATGGGGATGGAGGTCGCAGGAGATGACCTCTCCCTGATTGTCCATCTGGATGGCGGCGGCAAAACTCTTGCCGCCGGGCGCGGCGCACATATCCAGCACCCGCATCCCGGGCGCGGCGCCGGAAGCCAGAGCCATCAGCCGGGAGGCAGGGTCTTGAACATAAAAGAGCCCCTGCCCATAGGCATCCAGCCGCTCCAGATTGCCCGTCTTATTTAAGATAAGGCAGTTCTCCAGCCAGGGGTGGGGCGTGACCTCCACTCCCTGCTCAGCCAGCAGGTCCGTTGCCTCCTGGGCGGTGGCCTTGGTGGTGTTCACCATGGCGGTCATGGGAGGCTGGCTGTTGTTGGCCTGGAGAAACTCCGCTGTCCCCTCGCTGCCCAGCAGCGGCAGCAGCGCCTCCACCAGCCACACCGGGTGGCTGTACAGGATGCTGAAATACTCCGCCAGGTCATTTTGCGGGATAGTGGGCAGCTGGTTTAAATTCCGCTGCAAGCTACGCAGAATGGCATTGACCATCCCCGGCGCTCTGGGGTTTTTGCAGTGGGTGCGGGTGAGCTCCACCGAGCAGTTCACCGCCGCGCTCTGGGGGATTTTGCTAAGAAACAGCATCTGATAAAGCCCCAGGCGCAGGGCCTGGACCACCTTGCTCTCCATGCGCCGCAGGGGGATGTTGGAGAACTTGGAGATATAAAAGTCCAGCAGCATCTCGTTCTGCACCACTCCGAAGCACAGCTGGGTGGCCAGAGCGGCCTCCCGGCCCTCCAGTCCCCCGGCGGCCAGCTGCTTTTTCAGCGCGCCGTCCGACCAGCCCCCCTGCCGCTGGCAGGTATTCAGCGTCAACAGTGCCGCCTCCCGTGCGTCCATCTCGTTCGCCCCTTCTCTTTCTCTTAAATCATTGGTACATCTTATTTGTAATGGGTTTTTACCTTGCGAAATTTGTTGCTTTGCTCGGGTTTGCACCTCAGCCTACCGTCACCGGGTGTCCGGCCAGATAGTTGGCTGCCGACATCCGCCGGGAGCCGGGAGCCTGGATTTCTGTCAAGCGAATTACCTTGCCATCTCCGCAGGCTACGTCGATTCCCGCCTTATTGGCAGCAATCACAGTGCCGGGAGCCTTTCCGGTCTCGATCCCCGGTTCCTCCACGGCGAACACCTTGATGGTGTCCCCCAAAATATCGGTGGAGGTGGCGGGCCAGGGGGTCAGACCCCGGACCTGGTTGTGGATCTCCTTGGCGCTGCGGCTCCAGTCGATGGGGCTGAGCGCCCGGGAGAGCATGGGCGCCAGGGTAGCCTGGCTGTGGTCCTGGGGGGTGCGCTTGGCGGTACCGGCAGCGATGTCGGCCACCACCTTCACCAGTAGCTCCCCGCCCAGCTGGGCCAGGCGGTCGTGGACCGCCTCTACATTTTCATCCGGGTCGATGGGGGTCTTCACCTGGTCGATGATGTCCCCCGCATCCAGCTCGGTGGCCATATGCATGATGGTCACGCCGGTCTCCTTGTCCCCGTTCACCACCGCCCAGTTGATGGGGGCGGCCCCACGGTACTTGGGCAGCAGGGACGAGTGGACGTTGATACATCCCTTGGGAGGCAGGGCCAGAATGTCGTCGGGCAGAATACGTCCATAAGCCGCCACCACGATGAGCTCCGGATTGAGCTCCTGAAGCTGAGCCAGAGCGGTACCGTCCCGCAGCTTGGTGGGCTGGAAAACGGGAATGTCGTGGCTCTGGGCACACACCTTTACCGCCGGGGGCTGGAGCTTGTTCTGGTGCCGTCCCACCGGCTTATCGGGCTGACAGAACACCCCGCACACCTCATGTCCCGCCGCCACCAGGGCTTCCAGGGAGGGAACGGCAAAGTCGGGGGTGCCCATAAAGACGATTCTCATTCCATCTCCTCCTGGGCCTGCTCATCCATCAGCTCGTCCAGCTCCTCACTGTTGTAGAGCTTGTCGGTTAGCTCGGTGTACAGGTGGCCGTCCAGATGGGCCAACTCGTGGCAGAAGCAACGGGCGGTCAGGCCGGTGCCCTCCGCCTCATACTCCTTGCCGAAGCGGTCCTGGGCCTTCACCTTCACCCACTCGGGGCGCTTCACAAAGCCCCACAGGCCGGGCACAGACAGACAGCCCTCCAGGCCGTCCTGCTCTCCCTGCTGGGCCACGATCTCGGGGTTTACCAGCTCCAGCACCTCGTCGGCCTCGTTGATGACGATAACCACCCGGCGCAGGATGCCCACCTGAGGGGCAGCCAGTCCCACACCTCCGGCCTCAGCCAGGGTCTCCTTCATATCGTCGATCAGATCCCACAGCTTCTGATCAAACTTGGTTACGGGGTGGCACACCTTAGTGAGGGCGCTCTCCCCCCGGGTCAGAATCTCTCGAATGGCCATTTCCATGTTCCTCCTTTATCTCATTCCCTTAATAGGGGTTCAAATCTCCGTAAACAGATATGCCCCGGTTCTCCCGGTCCTGATGGGCATGGGCAATGAGCTGTCCTAACAGCTCCCGCACTGGGCGGCAGTTCTTGGTGGACAGGGTCAGCCGGTAGCGGTAGCGGTTATTCACCTTGGCCACCGCCGCCGGGGCAGGTCCCAGCAGCTCCCACGCCTGGTCAAACCGTCCCAGGGCTCCCTCCAGAGCCTGGCGCAGCTTCACACAGCAACGCAATACCCCTGTCTCCTCCGGACCGGAAGCGGTGAGGACAAACACGTCCCGGAAGGGGGGCTCCCGGCGCAGGCGGCGCAGCTGGATCTCCTGCTGGTAGAAGTGCTCGTAGTCCTGGCGGGCGGCAAAGCGGATGACGTCGTGGTCGGGAGTGAAGGTCTGGATCACCGCCCGGCCCGTCTTCTCCCCCCGCCCGGCCCGGCCCACCACCTGGGTGAGCAGAGAGAAGGTCCGCTCCCCTGCCCGGAAGTCGTCCACGAACAGGGACTGGTCGGCCAGCACCACGCCAACCAGGGTCACGTTTTCAAAATCCAGTCCCTTGGCCACCATCTGGGTGCCCAACAGGATGGGGGCTTTGCCGGAGCGGAACTGCTCCAGAATTTTCTCGTGGGAGTGGGCAGCGGTGACGGTGTCTGAGTCCATCCGCAGTACCTCCACCCCGGGAAAACGCTCCTCCAGTTCCTCCTGCACCCGCTGGGTGCCCACGCCGATGAAGTTGAGCTTCCCGCCGCAGGCAGGACAGGCGTGGGGCAGGGGCTGGGAAAAACCGCAGTAGTGGCACATGAGCCGCCCGTTGGCCGAGTGGTAGGTGAGCTTCACCGAGCACCGGGGACACTGGGGCACCTCACCGCACTCCCCGCAGGACACCATGCGGCTGGCTCCCCGGCGGTTAAGAAGCAGGATGGTCTGCTCCCCACGGGCCAGGTTGTCCCCGATCTCCCGGGCCAGCAGGCCGCTGATGGCTCCCCCGTTGCCCTCCCGCAGCTCCTCCTTCAGGTCCACGATATGCACCTGAGGCAGGGCTTTCTGGTTGTAGCGCTGGGTGAGGGTAAATTGGTGGTAAATCCCCTCCCGGGCACTGTACATGGTCTCCACCGCCGGGGTGGCGGACCCCAGAACCAGCAGGGCATTCTCCTGGACACAGCGGTACTTGGCCACGTCCCGGGCGTGGTAGCGGGGGGTGTTCTCCGACTTGTAGCTCCCCTCCTGCTCCTCATCTAATATAAGGAGGGACAGGTTTTGCAGCGGCGCGAACACCGCCGAGCGGGTTCCGATGACCACCCGTGCCTTGCCGCTCCGGGCTCGCTTCCACTCGTCGTACCGCTCTCCGGCGGGCAAAGAGCTGTGAAGGACCGCAATCTCCTGTCCAAAGTGGGCGGCAAACACCCGCAGGAGCTGAGGCGTCAGGGCGATCTCGGGCACCAGAACCAGGGCGCTTCCCCCCCGGTCCAGCACCTGCTGGATGAGGCGGATGTACACCTGGGTCTTGCCGCTGCCCGTCACGCCGTACAGGAGCGCCACGGCGGGCTTTCCCTCCCGGCACAGCCGGTCCAGCCCCTCCAGAGCGGCCTGCTGTTCCTCATTGAGCTCCGGCAAGGGCTTGGGCGGCACGTCGTCCAGCTGGACCCGGCGGAATACCTCCTGCTGCTCCAGGGTGAGGATGCCGCTCTTGGCCAGGGACTTGATGGTGGCCGAGGAGGCTCCGGTGAAGTAACACAATTCCTTGGCGCTGGCCGCACCCAACTGACAGAGCAGCTCGGTCACCGAGTAGCGCAGAGGTGCAGTCTTTCGCCGGGGAGTGACCAGAGCCATGGCCTCCTCCGAGGGCATGGCCAGCACCGCCAGCTTCTCCGTCTTATCCCCCACGCCCCGCTGGGCGCTGGTGACGATCTCGGCCGCTCCGTGCTCCACCAGATAGCGTATGGCCGGAGTGGGGTCCTTGGGGCCAAAGCCAGCCCGGATCTGCTCCAGCTCTCCCTGGCCCTCCCAGGCCAGAAGCATATCCACCAGTTTTGTGGCGGCGGCAGAACCTTGGGCGGCCTCATAGGCCCCCTCCCGGTCCACGGTCAGCTTCACGCAGTCCCGCAGGGCGTAGTAGAGCCCGGCGGGCAGCATGGCCTTCACCGCGTCGTACACCGTACAAAAGTACCGCTCCCGCATCCAAAGAGCCAGCTGGAGGCCGCGGCGGTCCAGCACCGGCTCCTCATCCAGGGCGGCGGTGATGGCCTTTAAGCCTCCGCCCGTCTCCTGCTGAGCCAGCGCCAGCACGATACCGTCCGATCCTCGGTTGCCTGCCCCAAAGGGGACCAGCACCCGCATGCCCGGCCGCAGCCGGTCCTCTAAAGCCGCGGGGACCAGATAGTCATAGGGCTTATCGATGGCGTAGACCGCCTTGGATACGGCGACCTTGGCCACGACGCACCCCATGCTTTCTCCCTCCTTGCAAGCTCAAGAAAGGGCGGAACAACGGCGCGCTCCGGTCCATTGCTCCCGCCCTTTCTCCGTTGTGTATTCAGGGCCGGGATAACCTCAGCCCACCTGCTCCAGCCGCTCGTCCAGCTTGCCGTCAGCCACCTCCTGGATGGCAATGCTCACCGGCTTATCGTCCAGAGGCTCTCCGGCGATCTCCGCCTCGCTGGCGATCTCACGGGCACGGCTGGCCACCACATTCACCAGCTGATAACGGCTGGGCACCTTCTTAAGCAGGTCTCTCATAGCAGGATAGAGCATCATAACGCAAAAACTCCTTCATAAATAGATTTCCGGTTTTCCACGCGGCACTCGGCCGAGATGAGAATGGACTCGATCTCAGACACCGCATTGGAAACCTTGTCGTTGATAACCAGATAGTCGTACTTGGAAATTTCCTTCGCCTCCTGGCGGGCCTTCTCCAGCCGTCCCTGGATCACTTCCTCGCTGTCGGTATGACGGCCGTGAAGACGGCGGGAGAGCTCCTCAAAGGAGGGCGGGATAATGAAAATAAATAGGGCGTCGGGGCAGCGGGAGCGGACCTTGGCCGCGCCCTGGACCTCGATGTCCAGCAGCACATCGATGCCGGCGTCCAGCTTCTCCTGGATCACCTTCAAGGAGGTGCCGTAGTAGTTATTGACGTACTCCGCATACTCCAGCAGCTCGTCCCGCTGGATCATGCCCTCAAACTCCTCCCGGGAGACGAAGTTGTAGTTCACTCCGTTCTGCTCCCCTACCCGGGGCTGCCGGGTGGTGTAAGAGACGGAGAAATGGATGTTGTTTCGCTGGCCCAGCAGCTCGGCGATCACCGTGCTTTTTCCCACCCCGGAGGGGCCGGAGAGCACGATGAGCTGTCCCTTCTCTTTCTTTCGGATCATTCCGCTTCCTCCTCTGCGTTGTCCTTCTCCCCTGCCGCCCGGTTGGCCACCGTCTCTGGCTGCAGAGCGGAGAGAACCAGATGGTCGTTGTCCATGATGAGCACCGCCCGGGTGCGCCGGCCGTAGGTGGCGTCGATGAGCACGCCCCGGTCCCGGGCCTCCTGGACCATACGCTTGATGGGGGCAGACTCGGGGCTGACGATAGCGATGAGCCGCCCGGCGGAGATCATATTGCCAAATCCAATGTTGATCAGCTTCATGGACCGGCCTCCTTACTCAATATTCTGCACCTGCTCCCGGATCTTCTCGATCTCGGCCTTGATGTCCACCACATGGCGGGCAATATCGATGTCGCTGCACTTGGAGCCGATGGTGTTGGCCTCCCGGTTGAACTCCTGAATGAGGAAGTCCAGCTTACGTCCGGTGGCTCCTCCCTGCTCCAGCATGTGCCGCAGCTGGCCGATGTGGCTGCGCAGACGCACGGTCTCCTCATCCACCGCCACCTTATCGGCAAAAATGGCCGCCTCAGTGAGGATACGGGCGGGATCCAGCTGGGTGTTGGAGAGCACCTCGTTCATCCGGGCCTCCAGCTTGGCGCGGTACTCGGCCACCGTCTGGGGAGAGCGCTCCTCCACCTTACCCACCAGTTCCTCGATGCGGGCAGCACGGGAGAGCACATCGGTCTCCAGCCGCGCCCCCTCCCGGGTGCGCATCTGGTCGAAGTCGGCAAGAGCCCGGTCCAGAACGGAACAGATGTCCTGAGCCCGCTGCTCCACATCCTCCTCTGCCTTTTCCGCCAGCAGCACGTCGGGGAACCGGGACAGCAAGGACACGGAGATGTCCTTGGACAGGCCGTAACGTTCGGCCAGTTGGGTAAGGGCGGCGTAATAGCCGTCGGCCAGGGGCTGGTTCACCGACACCTGGACCTGTTCGCCGCCGGTGGAATCCAGGGTGACGAATACGTCCACCTTTCCCCGGGAAATGGTGTTCTGCACCCTGCTCTTGATGGTCTCCTCCGCAAAGAGGTAGAGCCGGGGCATGCGGACATTGCAGTCCAAGTAGCGGTTATTGACCGAACGCAGCTCCACCGTGATGGTGCAGCCGTTGAGGGTATCCTCTGCCCGGCCGTAGCCGGTCATACTTTTGACCATGGGGGTCACTTCCTTATGTCATGGATTGTACCCAGTCATGCGGGAACCAACCCGCCGCCGGGAAAAAGGGGACGCCTTACCGTCCCCGTCCGGGACGCAGACGCACCATCACCGCCCCAATGAGGCGGCTCAAACCGATATCGTAGATGAGAAATACCACGTTGCCCACCAGATAGACAAGCCAGGTCTTCTCTCCGATCCACTGGGGCAGCGCAGGAAGGAACAGAGAGCGGAAGACAAACCAGCAGATGCTCAGGGCCAGATTGAGGAAGGCAATCTTTCCAACCCACTCCACCACACGGCTCTTCACGTTTTCCATGCGGCTCTTCACCGTGGGGTACAGCCCTAAAAAGCACAGGTACATCAGGGCCACGCCCTTGTCCGGCAGCAGCAGAAGCCCCAGCACCGAGGCCGCCGCCCAGCACAGAAGGCCCGCCGGACGGCCTGCCGCAATGACTGCTCCAATGGGGAACAGGCCCGCCGCCGCCGTCAGCCCCAACTTTCCCGTGGGGAAAAAGCAGGCCAGCCACATTACAGCCAGACTGCCCGCGGCCAGTACGCCGCCCAGCGCCGTGCGCCGGGTGGAATCAGACGCCCGCTCGGCCATATCAGTTACATCCTCCGCACAGGCACTGCCAGCACAGCAGAGCGGTACAACAGTCCATGCTGTCGATACCTCCTCCGGAGTGATAAGGCCGGTAGGCCTGGCCGCCACGCTGCATCATGTTCAGGGCCTGACGGTACTCCATATTGCCCGGCTCCATCTGGACGGCCAGGCTGTAATTCTGCATGGCCTCGTCCAGCCAGCCCCGGCGGTAGGCGATGCTTCCCCGCAGGAAGTACCACTCGCCTCCGTGCTGAGGCATCTCATCCAGCAGCCGCTCGGCAGTGTTCAGATCCCCCATGTTGATGAGGTTTCGCACCCGGGCGTAGGTAGGGTTGCCGCCATACTGCTGTTGCTGCTGGTAGCCACCCTGGTAGCCGTCGGAGGAGGAACTACCGCTTTGATAGCTGCCGCCTCCCCCGCTGCGCTGCTTCTGGATGGCCTCATAGGCCTCGTTGATCTCTTTCATCTTCTCCTCAGCCAAGTCGGCCAGAGGATTGTCCACGTAGTTGTCCGGATGGTACTTCCGGGCCAGCTCCCGGTAGGCTTTCTTGATCTCCTGATCGCTGGCATTGGAACTGACGCCTAAGACGGTGTAGGGATCTCTCATTGATTCTGTCTCCATATCGTTTGTTTTTGGATCTGCTTCCAGCTGCCCTCAAAGACAGCCCGCTGTACCAGAGGCAGGCCCAGGTACAGGATATTCTCAATTACCGGCCAGCGACTGCCGAAGGACAGCAGCTGGGCGGCGGAATACATGCGGTTGAGGGAGTGATTTAACGTAAGCTCCAGGGCCTCCCGATTTCCCTGGGGGCCAAAGCGGGCGGCCACCGGGTTGTATCGCCCCGCCTGGGCATCCTCCTCCAGGTCGTCCTGGGCATCGATCAAATAGATCCACCGCCCCAGGTGGTAGAGAAGTTCCTCCAGCGGCCGATCCCGGAGGGGATCGCCGGTAGAGGGTGCCGCCGCCTGAAGCAGGCGCGCAAAGGTGTCGGCGGTCCGGTCTATGGATGGGCACTTCTCCCGCTCCAGAGTATCCAGCTCCTCCAAACATGTCCGCACCGCCTCATTAAAATCCGGGCAGTGGCGGGCCGCCTTTTTATAGGCCCGGCGCAGGAACAAAGCCAGTCCCCGGGCGGGCAGGCCTCTCCAGAAGCCGTCATCCCGGATCTTGTCCCGCAGCTGCCACCAGGTAAGGATCACACTCTCATCGGCCGCCAGCTCCAGAGCCGGGCTGGCAGGACACATGGTCTTTTTTAATACAGGATGGACCGAGCAGCGCTTCCGGCAGGGAGCGTAAGGCTCCTCCTCCGGGGTGAGCAGCAGGGCCAGAAAGGTAAAGTCGTAGTTGAGAAACCAGGTGGACGTCCAGCCGCACCGCTCCTTCATGCACCGGCACAGCCCGCAGTAGGCGGCCCGGTATAGATCAAAGTCCCGGCACTTCAGTTCGTCCCGCACCGGCCTGACATAGCCGAACATGACCGGTTCCTCAGAACTGGCGCAGGATGGTAAACTCCGGTTCCTGCCGGCGGGTCACCGCCCGGTTCACCAGCACGGCGGGCAGGAAGCCCACCACCAGTCCCAACCCGGCCATACCAACCGAGGGCATTTCACCCATTCCCAGCGCCTTGCCCAGCAAATAACCCAGGACCAGGAACACACAGGGAATGGCGAAGATCAGCAGGGCGATGCCGATGGAGCTGCCCGAGGTGGCCTCTACCTCCACCCGCTCTCCCGGCTTGGCTCCGATGGGGTTGCTGGCCAGAGCCAGGATCTCCCCCTTGGGCTTCTGCATGCAGCCGGCGCAGTCTCCTCCGCAGCTCAATCCGCACTCCACCTGGCGCAGGAGAGAGACCTCCACTACGCCGGAGCGCACTTCTTTTTTTACGATGGCACTTTGATTCATGATGCTGTTCTGCCTCCAGAAATAATGCTAGATCTTTTTGATGTTGACCACAATTTTATATTCTCCAATGACGCCCACCTCATCGCTTGCGTTGAGATAGACGGTCACCGGCACGGAATTGGTGCCTGTGGCAGTGATTTTGGACATATCGGCCACGATCCAAACCTGATTGGGGTCCACCTGCTCCAGGGCGCTCTCGCTGCCCCGGATGACGATGGTGCGGGTCTGGGTCACCTTTTCCACAGAGTACCCATCGGGTACGTTGGCGATCTCAATATTGGACACATCCAAAGACCGGGTGGACAGTCCCTTGATGGTGACGGTCACCTGGGCCTCCGTGATCCCCGAGGCGTTGTCCAGCGCCGAGGAGAGACGGATGGGCATGGTGATAACGCTGGTATCCAGCACAGTGGACAGGTCGATGCTGCCCAAAGAGATCTCGGTAAGGCCGGCCACTGCGTCCTCGGTGCCGATGACGTTGATGGTCTTGGGCTGGATGTCCACCTCCACATCTCCGTCGCCGGTGGCGCCGCCGCCGGGAATAAAGCTTACAGTCAGAGGTACCTCCTTCATAACTCCCACCGACAGCGTCAGGTAGGCAGTCTCCTCACTCAGGCTGATATTGGTATCAGTAAGCGGCTCGTCATTCTCATCCAGCAGGGTGATGGGCAGCCGTCCGGAGTAGCTCTGCTTCAAGCCGTCCGCCTCCAGGATCACCACGGCCCGGCTGACCCGAGCCAGCTGCTCCGCTGTGCCGCTGAGCTCCACGGTCTCCGGATCGAAGACAGGGGTGCCGGCCTGATAGCCGTCGGCTACGCTGCCCTCCAGCTTCAGTTCCAGCGTCTTGGTCTCGGTGGACAGGTTATCGATGACTACGGTGACGATCTGGGCCGAGTCGGGGAAAAACGCGCCGGTGGTATCAATATTGCTGGGCAGCTTAGGGGTACAGGCCAACTGATACTCCCCCGGCTCCGAACACTGGGACACATCCACCGTGGCAGTAATGTTCTCCCGGCTCAGATCGTTGTGAACACTGATGGGGGCGTTCACAGTAATATTTACTGTCTTCTGAGATATGGAGGCCACGGTCAGTCCCCGCTCCTCCAGCACCCGCTCACCGGACACCTGGATCTCGATGCCGTAATAGGTACCATCCTGAGTGGGGTTCTCTACGTCCCGGATATACAGCCATACCAGCACTGCCAGCAGGATCGACAGGAGGATGTAGAACGACCGGCTATCACGCAAACGGTTGATCATTTTTCTTCCTCCTCTTTCTTCCACCGGGCAAACAGGTTGGTCAGCATCTGCATGGCAGCTCGGTTCTTCTCCTCCCCGCTTCCGTCGTCGGCCAGCAGCTCATTGCGCAGCAGCCGCTCCAAGGTCTCGGGAGCCAGATGGCGCTTGAGCATGCCGCCTACGGCCGCGGAGATGGAGCCCGTCTCCTCGGAAACGATGACCACCACTGCGTCGGAGTGCTCGCTCATGCCGATGCCGGCGCGGTGGCGCATGCCCAGGTCCCGGCTCAGGTTGGTGTTGCCCGACAGGGGAAGCATACAGCCCGCACCAACGATCCGACCGTCCCGGACGATCACCGCTCCGTCGTGGAGAGGCGCCTTGTTCCAAAACAGATTTTTTAGCAGTTCACTGGAGATGGAGCAGTCCAGGGCGGTACCGGTCTTGATCACATCATCCAGAAGATTTTTCCGCTCAAAGACCATCAGCGCTCCAACCTTGTCCTTGGACATGGAGGTGTAGGCCTCCACCGTCTGGGTGATGGCGGTATCGATATCATGAAGCGGCAAGGGACGGGATGTGGAAAATACATCGGTGAGCTTTCCGCTGCCCATCCGCTCCAGAGCTTGACGCAACTCAGGCTGGAACAGGATGACCAGCATCAGGATGCCCCACTCCACCACCTTGTTCAGCAGGTACCCCGTGGCCGTCAGCCGGAAGCCATAGGCCAGGCACAGCGCCAAAATCAGCACCGTGATGCCTCGCAGCACCCGCCCGGAGCTGGTCTTGCGCATCAGCCACAGGGCCTTATAGATGACCAGGGAGAGGATGGCCACATCGACAAGATCCTTCACCTTGATGGTGCTCAAAATCGGGATCTCCTCCTGAAAGAAGCTGAATATGGTCTGCAACAACACTGATCTCCCCTTTTCCACCGGGCATTGGCCGCCCGGCGCCGCAAAACAAAATAAGGCAAATAGACAGATACGCTTATCTTAGTTATTATACGATATTCCACCTCCAATGGCAACCTTATTTGGCCATGGAAGAATGAAAATTTCATGAATTTTCCCTTCAAATTTTCTCCTAAACGCACACTGCGCCCCCACAATTTTTCTGCCGCCGCAGCCATCCCATCATTGACTTCCGCCCTGCTTCCACGTATAATTTTTCTATCCGGAGACAAGCTGTCTGACAGACTTTGTCCCAACTGTGCAGGAGGTATTCCCTATGAAATTTTATGTCTGTGAACACTGCGGCAACATTGTCACTTTCCTTAACAACACCGGCGTGCCCGTTATGTGCTGCGGGCAGAAAATGACCGAGATCGTCCCCGGCACCACGGACGCCGCCGTGGAGAAGCACGTCCCCGTCATCAGCGTCAACGGCAGCGCTGTCACTGTAAAGGTGGGCTCCGTGGAGCACCCCATGATCCCCGAGCACTTTATCCAGTGGATCGCCCTGGAGACCAAGCAGGGTCAGCAGATCAAGCACCTCACTCCCAACGACAAGCCTCAGGCTGTCTTTGCCCTGGCCGAGGGTGATGAAGTGGTTGCTGCCTACGCCTACTGCAACCTCCACGGTCTGTGGATGGCCTAAGCTTCGCGCTCATCTGTTTTGCCCGCGGACCTCACCGGTCCGCGGGCTTTTTTGTAACTAACTAGCTTTTTTTGTAACCGGATTTAAAGAATTTCTTTCTTGGTTTCCCTCCTGCCCCATGGTATAATCCGCTTACGTTAACATCCGGTAAAATGTGTGTTACCGGTTTTTCAAAAAACAGGAGGACCCTCTATGCAACTGCCCCATCTTCACCCCTACCAGGGCCAGCACTGCGCGCCGCCGCCCCCCCGGCCCAAGCTCCCCGCCTGGACTCTGGGGCTGTACCTCCCCCTTCTGCTGGTCTATCTGGAGGTTGTCCTGCACTTGGCCACGGGGAACGCCATGACCTATTTCCCCATCTACCTTCTCTTCTCCCTGTCGGCTGGAAGTCTGCTGGCACTGCTGCCCATCCTGCTCCCGCAGCGGTCCGGCCGCATCCTTACGGTGCTGCTGTCGTTCTTACTTACCATGCTGTTTGCCGCTGAACTGATTGCCAAGCACACCCTCCAGGCCTACTACCCCCTCAGCACCCTGGAGACCGCGGCCGGCAACCGTTTGAGCGACTATGCAGGCGTAATTTTGCCTGCCATCGCCGCAGCCCTTCCCCTGCTGCTTCTCTTCTTTCTGCCCACTCTCCTGCTGTGGCCTCTGTTTCGGTGGGGACTGGCCCAGGGACAGCCCCCACGCTGGGGTGCGGCTATCTTTGCCGCCGCTGCCGTGGCCTTTCATCTGTTGGGTCTGGCTGTGGTCCACGCCCCGTGGCCGGGAGATCTGACTCCCGCCAAGCTCTACCGCTCCGACACAAACTTCGACGACCAGGTGGAACAGTTGGGGCTGGTGACCATGCTGCGCCTGGACGTCAAGCACATGCTCTTCCCTGCCAAGGCCGGGCTGGACTCCGATTTTGACGGTCTGGATGGTCTGGACAGCTCGGGAGATGGCTCCGGCGGAGACACCTCCGCGGTGGAGGAACAGCCCGTGATAGACACCTCTCCCAACGTAATGGATGTGGACCTGGAGTCTCTCGCCGCCAATGCCCCCAATGAGGACGTTTCCTGGCTGGCCAACTACTTCAGCAGCGCCTCCCCCACCCGAAAAAATGAATATACCGGCATGTTCAAAGGGTACAACGTCATCCAGCTGGTCATCGAGGGGTTCTCCGGCTACGCCATCGACCCGGAGCTGACACCCACGCTCTACAAACTGGCCAACGAGGGGTTTGTGTTCAACAACTACTACACCGCCCTGCACTACACCAGCACCTCAAACGGAGAGTGTCAGACCCTGCTGGGCCTCTACCCCAAAAACGGCAACCCCATCACCATGAAGCGCACCGGGGCGCTGGGTACCAACGCCTACTTCTCGCTGGCCCAGCAGCTGGGCCGGGAGGGCTATCAGGTTCTGGGCTACCACGGAAACTACGATATGTATGGCCGGCAAGTCTCTCATACCAACCTGGGCTACACCTGGAAGCAGTTCGGTACCGGCCTGGACGTGGACACCACCTCCAGCGGCGAGATCGCCTGGCCCGCCCGGGACACCCAAGTCATCGAAAACAGTGTGGACGACTACATCAATAGCGACCAGCCCTTCCACGTCTACTACCTCACCATCAGCGGACACATGCCCTATTCCAACAACCGCATCGTCCAGCCCTACCTGGACCAGGTCCGCGCACTCCCCTACTCTCAGACTACCCAGAACTACATGGCCACCATCATGGAGGTAGACCGCGCCCTGGAGCTGTTATTGCAAAAGCTGGAGGAGGCAGGCAAGCTGGACAAGACTCTCATCATCGCCACCGGGGACCACATTCCCTACTCCAACGCCGGGGTACTGGAGGAGCTATCGGGCCGCACCTTCGGCAGTTCCAAGGACTTGGAGGCTCTCAATGAGTCGGCTATCGACTTTGATGTGTACAAAAACACTCTTATTCTCTGGTCGGTCAGCATGGAGGAGCCGGTTCAGGTAGACAAACCCTGCTGCCAGGTGGACATTCTCCCTACCGTCTCCAATCTGCTGGGGCTGGAGTACGACAGCCGAATGCTCTCCGGACGGGACATTCTCTCCGACAGCGAGGGGTTAGTGATTTTCACCTCCCGCAGCTGGCGCAGCGACCGTGGTTTTTATAACCGCTACACCCAGACCTTTACCCCCGCAGAGGGGGTGACCATGACCCAGGAGGAGCAGGATCAATATGTCTCCACCATGAAAAAGCTGGTGGAATATAAGCTGGCCTGCACCCCTATTATCGTGGAAAATGATTTTTATAATCTCATATTTCCCCGGG
This sequence comes from Flintibacter sp., assembly GCF_046973065.1. Lineage (NCBI taxonomy): Bacteria > Bacillati > Bacillota > Clostridia > Eubacteriales > Flintibacter > Flintibacter sp. The sequence continues at coordinate 26,447 of NZ_JBKVXZ010000014.1, forward strand.
AATAAGCAAAAGCCTCAGAATCCAATGGATTCTGAGGCTTTTTACATCAAAACATGGAAAACAGGTTTAGCTGACTAGTTTCAGGTAAATCGCCGAAGGCCCCTGCTTCCTTCAATAGCTCGATATGAGTCTTGGACACCTTGGGACAGGCAGCGGCGACCTCCTCGATGGAGATAAAATTTTTTCCCTTGCGCTGCTCTGCCAGAGAGATGGCCGCCGTCTCACCCAGGCCAGCCACCGACACAAAGGGCGGGATGAGGGCGTTATTTTCCAGGTCCATCTTAAAGTGGACGGCGTCGGACTGGTAGATATCCATACGCCGGAAGGTAAATCCCCGGAGATAGAACTCGTAGCAGACCTCCAGGGTGGTGAGCATGTCCTGCTCCACGGCGGAGGCATCCTTGTCCTTGGCGATGATCTCCCGCATCTTCTTTTGGCACACGTCCATGCCCCGGCACATGTAGGCCTCGTCAAAGGCCTTGGCCCGGATGGAGAAGTAAGCAGCGTAGAAGGCCAAGGGCCGGTGGACCTTGAACCAAGCGATACGGAAGGCCATCATCACGTAGGCCACGGCGTGGGCCTTGGGGAACAGGTAGGCGATCTTTTTACAGGAGCCGATATACCACTCGGGCACCCCGTGCTCCCGCATCTCGTCCTCCGCCCCCTCGGGCAGTCCCCTGCCCTTACGCACCGCCTCCATGATCTTGAAGGAGCGCTTGGGGTCCATGCCCTTGGAGATCAAAAACAGCATGATGTCGTCACGGCAGCCAATGGCCTCGCTGACCTTGGCGGTACCCGAGGTAATGAGGTCCTTGGCGTTGCCCAGCCACACGTCGGTACCGTGGGAGAAGCCGGACAGCCGCACCAGGATATCAAACTGGTCGGGCTGGGTGTCCTCCAGCATGCCGCGGACAAAGCTGGTGCCAAACTCCGGGATGGCAGTGCCGCCGGTGGGACCCAGGATCTTGTCGTTCTCATAGCCCAGAGCCTTGGAGGACTGGAAGATGGACATGGTGTCCTTGTCGTCCAGGGGGATGTCGGTACGGGCGTTCACCCCGGTGAGGTCCTCCAGCATACGGATCATGGTGGGATCATCGTGTCCCAGCATGTCCAGCTTCAGCAGGTTACTCTCCATGGAGTGATATTCGAAGTGGGTGGTGACAATGTCGCTGTTGGGGTCATCGGCGGGGTGCTGGACGGGACAGAAGTCGTAGATCTCCTTGTCCTGGGGAATAACCACCATGCCGCCGGGGTGCTGGCCGGTGGTGCGCTTGACGCCGGTGCAGCCGATGGCCAGACGGTTCTCCTCCGCCTTGGAGGCCATCTTTCCCCGCTCATCCAGGTACTTTTTCACGTAACCGAAGGCGGTCTTTTCCGCCACGGTGCCGATGGTACCGGCACGGAACACGTGGGTCTGTCCGAAGAGCTCGAAGGTATATCTGTGGGCGCTGGACTGATACTCGCCGGAAAAGTTCAGGTCGATATCAGGCACCTTGTCGCCGCCGAAACCCAGGAAGGTTTCGAAGGGGATGTTGAAGCCGTCCTTCATATAAGGCGTGCCGCAGATGGGGCACACCGCGTCGGGCATATCCGCTCCGCAGCCGTAGGGGTGGGCGGGATCCTGGGCGTAGTCAAAGTCGGAGTGCTTACACTTGGGACAGCGGTAGTGGGCAGGCAGGGAGTTTACCTCGGTGATACCCGACATGAAGGCCACCAGAGAGGAGCCTACCGAACCACGGGAGCCTACCAGATAGCCGTGCTCCAGGGAGTTCTGCACCAGCTTCTGGGCGGACATATAAATAACGTCATATTTACAGCGGATGATGTCGCCCAGCTCCACGTTGATGCGGTCCACCACGATCTGTGGAGGCTCATCGCCGTAAAGCTCATGGGCTTTCCCCCACACCAGGCGTTTCAGTTCTCCGTCGGAGTCCTCCAGTTTCGGGGCGAACAGGCCCTGGGGCAGCGGCTTGATGGGGTCACACCAGTCGGCAATCAGGTTGGTGTTCTTTACCACCACCTCATAGGCCTTCTCCTTGCCCAGATAGGCAAACTCCTGGAGCATCTCGTCCGTGGTTTTGAAGTAGATGGGCAGGGCCTCATCCGCGTCCTCAAAGCCCTTGGAGGCCAGCAGGATGTGGCGGTAAATCTCGTCCTCCGGGTCCAGGAAGTGGACGTCGCCGGTGGCGCACACCGGCTTACCCAGCTCCTCTCCCAGCCGCACCACCGTGCGGTTGAAATCCCGCAGTTCCTCTTCCGAGCGCACCATGCCCTTGCGGAGCATAAACATGTTGTTGCAGATGGGCTGGATCTCCAAAAAGTCGTACCAGGAGGCAATGCGCTTGAGCTCCTCCCAGTCCTTGTCCGCCGTCACCGCCTGGAACAGCTCGCCCGCCTCGCAGGCCGAGCCGATGATGAGCCCTTCCCGGTTCTCGTTGATGACCGACTTAGGCATTATGGGGTAGCGCTTGAAGTGCTCCAGGTGGGCCAGAGAGATGAGCTTGTAGAGATTGCGAAGACCCGTCTGGTTTTTGGCCAGCACGATGAGGTGCTTGGGCTGCCGCCGGGCCTTTCCACCCTTGCGCAGCTTGGGCATCGCGGCGTTGATGTCCTCCAGACGGTGGACTCCCATGGCCTCCAGCTTCTCAAAGAAAGGAGGCAGCATATAGGCCACTGTGGCCGCGTCGTCGCTGGCCCGGTGGTGGTTGAAGGCGGGCAGCTGGAGGTACTCGGCCACAATGTCCAGCTTATACTTGCCCAGCTCCGGCAGCAGGTTCTGGGCCAAAATCAGGCTGTCAATGGAGGGATTGGTAAAGGGGATCCCGTATTTCCGGCAGCCGGTGGAGATAAAGCCCATGTCAAACTCCGCGTTGTGAGCGGCCAGAGGCCGGTCCCCCACGAAGTCCAAAAAGGCCCGCAGGGCCTCCTCCTGAGAGGGCGCCCCTACCAGCATCTCGTCGGTGATGCCGGTGAGGTGGATGATCTCCGGGCTGAGAATACGCCCGGGGGCTACGAAGGTGTTAAAGGTTTCGGTGACCTCTCCGTTTTTCAGCACTGCCGCGCCGATCTCGATGATGACCTCCCGGCGCTTGTCCAGGCCGGTGGTCTCAATATCAAAGCAGACGATTTCCTGGGAAAAATCCTGGCAGGGCTGACCGTGGACCACCACCCGGTCGTCCACATCGTTGATGAAGTAGGCCTCCACGCCGTAGAGCAGCTTGATATTTTTCGCCGAATGCCAGGCATCCGGGAAGGACTGGGCTACACCGTGGTCGGTGATGGCGATGGCCCGGTGGCCCCAGGCCTCCGCCCGCTTCACCACGTTGCGCTCCGGTCCCAGCTTGGGACCCACGGCAGTGAGGGCATCCATGGCGGACATGGTGGTATGCAGATGGAGCTCCACCCGCTTTTCCGGGGCGTTGTCCATGCGCATTTCTTTCTTCCCCGCCATCACGGCCACCGGCTCCAGCACCATATCGCCGTAGAAGCGGTCCATGTTCAGCCGCCCCTGAATGACAAGGTGCATGCCTTTCTTTATCCCGTCCACCAAGGGTTTGGCCTCGTCAGCCTGAGGGAAGAACTTGCTCACCCGGATGGAACTGGTGTAGTCGGTAACGTCAAAGGCCACCACCCAGGAGTTGCGCTTTTTCAGCTCCCGGTTCTCGATGGCAAATACGTCGCCCTCGATGACCACCATGCCCATGTCCAGCTCCAGCTCCCCGATGGGCACCGGAGCGCGCTTGATGACCTTGCCGAAGATGGCCCGGCCATTGTCCTTCTTCTCTCCTTTTTTGCCGGAGGCAGAGGGCGCGGCACGCTTCACTTTTTTCAGCGCGGCGGCACGGATGGCCTCCGCCCGGGCAAAGGCGTCCTGGGGCTCCTGGGGCTTTTGCGGCTGGGCAGAAGCGGCCGCAGGCTGCTCCTCCTGCGCTTTGGGCGCTTCAGGCTGAGGTGCAGGAGCAGGTTGAGGCACCTCCGGCTCAACCGCCTTCGCCTTCTCTTCTGTAATGGGTTTTAGCTTTACAGAGTTTAGCCCGTAGCACCGGGCCACCGCCTCCTCCGCCTGGGCAATGAGGTTGGGCCCGGCACCGCCGGCTCCCTCCACCGTCACCACCGCACTGCGGGTCTTCCGGTCGATGGCGGCCTCTACAATCAGCCACCCCTCCATGGCGTTGACAAACTCCTGCCACTGGTTCAGGGCGGCGAACATCTCTAAAAAGGGTATTTTTTGGGACATTGCGCCTCTCCTTTGTGTTTATGCGATTACAGGGTATCGATGAGGGCGAACAGCTCGTCCACCAACTGGTCCTGGGGCACCTTCTTGATGATCTGGCCCTTCTTGAACAGCAGGCCCTCCCCTACGCCGCCGGCGATGCCGCAGTCGGCGGCGCTGGCCTCGCCGGGACCGTTGACCACACAGCCCATGACCGCCACGGTGATGGGCTTGTCCACGGTCTTGAGCCGCTCCTCCACCTCCCCGGCCAGGGAAATGAGATCGATGCGGGTACGTCCGCAGGTGGGGCAGGACACCAGCTCGGCCCCCTCTTTGCGGATGCCCGCCGCCTTCAGGATGTCCCGGGCGGCATAGACCTCCTCCACCGGGTCGGCGGACAGGGATACCCGCATGGTGTCGCCGATGCCCAGAGCCAACAGACCTCCGATGCCCACGGCGGATTTCAGAGTGCCCATGCGGACGGTACCAGCCTCGGTCACCCCAATATGTAAAGGATAATTGCTTTCCTGCGACATGATCTGATAGGCTTTCATGGTCATGGGCACGCTGGAGGATTTCAGCGACACACAGATATCGTCAAAGTCAAATTTGTTGAGGAGCCGAATGTGGCCGAAGGCGGACTCCACCATGGCTTCGGGGCACACACCGCCGTATTTGGCCAGCAGGGGCTTCTCCAGAGAGCCGCCGTTCACCCCGATGCGGATGGGGATATTCTTCTGGCGGCAAGCGTCGGCCACCGCCTTCACCCGGTCTTCGCTGCCGATGTTGCCCGGGTTGATGCGCACCTTGTCCGCTCCGGCGGCAATGGCCTCCAGGGCCAGCTTGTAGTCGAAGTGGATATCCACCACCAGTGGCAGAGGACACTGCTCCTTGATCTTACCCACCGCCTTGGCCGCCGCCATATCGGGCACGGCCACCCGGATGATCTCGCATCCGGCGGCGGCCAGCTCCCGAATCTGGCGCAGGGTAGCCTCCACGTCGTCGGTGCGGGTGTTGGTCATAGACTGGATGGACACCGGCGCGCCGCCGCCCACCAGAACGTTGCCTACTTTGATCTGCTTGGTCATCTGTCTTCCTCCTCCCCCAGGGGCTTTGCCCCTGGACCCCACCCGCTTTTTGTAAAAAGCAGGGCAAAAACTTTCGAGTGCAACATTACATGTTGCACGAGTTTTGTTTTGCTTTTAGGTGAAAAAAGCTCTCCTGCAAGGAGTTCCGTCGCCCGCAGGCGGCGGAATAAAGTCTAATCCTGTTATTTCCGGCGACACAAGGTGAATTGCCCTGAAAGGGCAAGAGAGGGTCCCCTGGGGGATGCGCGTCGGAAATAACACTTCTCACACAAGACAGACCGACTTTTCCGAAGGAATCGAGGTCTGTCTTGCGTGCAGTCTTTTTCTCAAAAGCGCTTTCAGCGCTTTTGAGAACGACTTAGCGGGCGATGATCTTGCCAATGTCGCTGAAAGTGACCATCAGCATCAGAGTCATCAGTGCTGCCAGCCCGGCCAGATGGACATACCCCTCATACTTGGCGTCAATTTTTCTCTTAAACAGGGCAAACAGCACCCCGTTGAGCAGCAGGAAAAATACCCGGCCGCCGTCCAGAGCAGGCAGAGGCAGCAGGTTCATGACCGCCAGGTTTACCGCGATCAGCGCCGCCAGCCACAGCAGATTCTGGATGGCCGCACCCACGCTGGCCGACTGGCTGCCCACCTGAGACATGGTGTCCACGATACCCACCGGGCCGGACAGGTCCTTAATGCCTACCGCACCCCGTACCAGGTCGCCAAGGCTCACCCACACCAGACGCACATAGTCCAGCGTGGTATTCCAGCTGTAAATCAGTTTGGTCCCTAAACCGGCAGGCAATACCTGGGCACCGATGGTGATACCACGGTAGTTGGTTGTGTTGCCCTCCTCATCGGTACGCTCCTGCCGGGGCAGGGAGACATTGTCCAGATACACCTTTTCGCCGTCGCGCTCCACCACCAGGTCCATGGTGTCCCCCGCCCGGCCCATATAGAACTGAGCATTGCCGTAGGTCAGCACCTTGTGGCCATCCACTGACAGGAAACGGTCGCCCTCCTGGAGTCCGCAATCCTCCGTGCCATAGCCCTCCATGGATCCGGCGTAGATCTCCTGGTAAAAGCCCTGGGCGGGCGCATACAGGACCAGCACGATAATGAGGCCGGTGAGGAAATTCATAAAGGCGCCCGCCACCAGCACGATCACCTTTTTCCAGGCCGCCGCGTTGCCAAAGGCCCGGGGATCGTCTGACTCCTCGTCTTCCCCCTCCATGGCGCAGTAGCCGCCTATGGGCAGCAGACGCAAGCTGTAAAGTGTTTCACCTTTCTCCCGTTTAAACAGAGCGGGTCCCATGCCAATGGAGAACTCATTGACCCGGATGCCAAAGAGTTTTGCGGTGATGAAGTGACCGAATTCGTGTACGGCGATGAGCACGCCGAACATGAGGATAGCGACAAGAATATAGACCATAGGACCTCCAAAATAAGCAGCCAGAAATTAGGGGTTTCGTCACACAGACAGCACAGCCTCCCGGGCGGCGGCATCAGCCTCCAGCACCTGAGTCATGGAGGGATCAGCAATCACCTTCACCTGCTCCATAGCCCGACGCACCCGATCTGCAATGTCCAAAAAGCCGATCTTGCCCTCCAGGAAGAGGGCCACCGCGGCCTCATTGGCACCGTTGAGGATGGCTCCGGCGGTGCCGCCGGTCTTTGCTGCCTCCAGCGCCAGAGCCAGGCACTGGAAGGTCTCCGTGTCAGGCTGGGCAAAGGTGAGAGGGCCGCAGCTGCACAGATCAAGAGGCGTGGCGGGACCCACTACACGCTCCGGCCAGGTCAGGGCGTACTGGATGGGCAGACGCATGTCCGGCGTACCCATCTGGGCAATCATTGCGTTATCACAGTATTCCACCAGGGAGTGAATGATACTCTCCCGATGCACTACAATGGAAATTTTCTCCGGGGGCATCTGGTAGAGGTGCATGGCCTCGATAAATTCCAGGCCCTTATTCATCAGAGTGGCGGAGTCCACCGTAATCTTTGCACCCATAGACCAGTTTGGATGATGTAAAGCATCTTCCCTTGTCATTCCTTCCAGCTCCTTGCGTGTCTTACCAAAGAAGGGACCTCCGGAACAGGTCAGGATCAGACGCTTCACCTCTCCCCTGTCCTTGCACCCCTGGAGGGACTGAAACAGGGCGGAGTGTTCCGAGTCCACCGGCAGGATCTTGGCCCCGTAGTCCCGGGCCTCCTCTGTCACCAGCTGTCCGGCACACACCAAAGTCTCCTTATTGGCCAGAGCAATGCGCTTGCCTTCCCGGATGGCGGCCATGGTGGGACGCAGACCCACCATACCTACCACGGCGGTGATCACCGTGTCGGCCTTAGGCAGCTCAGCGGCTTCCAGCAGGCCCTCCAGTCCCCCGACCACCCGCACCGGAGTGTCGGCCAGGCGAACCTTCAGGTCGGCGGCAGCCTGTTCATCCATCATCACCGCCAATTCCGGCTGGAACTGCCGTGCTTGCTTCTCCATCCGCGCCACATTGGATTTGGCGGTAAGGGCGCCCACTTTCATGCCGCAGGCCTGGATCACCTCCAGAGACTGCCGGCCAATCGAACCGGTGGAACCCAGCAGGGAAATACAGCAGGATCTCATTTGGTTACACTCCTTTCGTTCCAGGGCACAGCCCCGATGAAAAAAACGGCGCGCGAAGTCCCCTTCGCGCGCCGCGGCAGATCAAAATGCGGGGATCAGCAATACCAGGATCAGCAAGGTGGGGGCGGCAAAGGTCATGGAGTCGAACCGGTCCAGCATACCTCCGTGGCCGGGCAGCAGGTCACCATAGTCCTTGATGCCAAACTGCCGCTTGATGAGGGAAAAGGACAGGTCGCCTACCTCGGTCACCGCGCTGCCGATGAGGCCATATATCGCCATGATGGGCAGAGAAACCGTCAACCCGGCAAACTGCTGCAGAATCACACCGTAGAGCAGCAGGAAAATGCCGCCGGACAGGATGCCACCGATGTAGCCCTCCAGGGATTTGTTGGGGCTGACCTTGGTGATGCCCCGGTGCTTACCCAGGAACACGCCGGCAAAATAGGCTCCGGCATCGGTAAGAAACGCACAGATCACAGGCAGCAGCACCAGGTACTGGCCGTGGTCCATGCACTTAAGCTGTACCAGGGCGGACAGGCACATGGGGATCACCAGCCCCCCAAACATGCACATGAACACGTCCTCCACCCGCACAGTCCGCTCCTCGTCATACAGACGGATAGCGATGCCGAACAGGGTCAGCATCAAAAATACTGCCGCCATGGGAACCACCAGGTACCCAAGTCCCAGCCAACAGCCAACTGGAATGGCGGCAGCAGCCAGGGCGGTGAAGAAGTACATACCGTTGTGGTGGGCCACCTTGGTGGCCCGCAGCAGTTCAAAAGATGCCATGGCGCAGATTGCGGCCATCAACGCCGCCAGCCAGATGGAGTCCAGGAAAAAGAGGACTACAAAAAACAGGGGCGCCAATACCACGGCCACGATAATCCGTGTCAGCAAGTCATACACCTCCAAACCGGCGGGAACGGCCCTGGAAGGCCGCGATGGCCTTGTGCAGCTCCTCCTTGGAGAAGTCGGGCCACAGCACGTCGGTGAAGTAAAATTCCGCATAAGCGGACTGCCAGAGCAGGAAGTTGGACAGCCGCAGCTCACCGCTGGGCCGGATGACCAGATCGGGGTCGGGCACTCCACGGGAGAAGAGGTAGTCGGAAAACTCGCTCTCCCCCAGATGGTTGGGGTCGGCCTTTCCCTCCAGGCAGTCCTGAGCATATGCCCGGGCCGCCCGCAGCAGCTCGTCCCGGCCGCCGTAGTTGAGGCAGATGTTTACCTGGCAGCCTTCGTAGTGCTTGGAGATCTCCCGGGTGCGCTCACACAGCTCCCGCAGTTCCGGGGTGAGGGGCGACAGATCGCCGAAAAACTCCATCTTCACCCGGTCCCGCTCCATACGGCCGATGGCCTCCAGCAGATACTTCTTCAAAAGGCCCATGATGGCCCCCACCTCTTCCGCGGGCCGTTTCCAGTTTTCCGTAGAAAAGGCGTAGACGGTGAGGTAGTCCAGGCCGATGTCCTTACAGTAGGTGGCGATGGTGCGGAAGTTCTCCGCGCCGGCGGCATGGCCGGCGGTGCGGGGCAGCCCCCGCTTTTTGGCCCAGCGCCCATTGCCGTCCATAATAATGGCAATGTGCTGGGGCAGATGGTCAAAATCCACCTGGACCTGCCGGTCCTCTTTGGATTTAAAAAAAGCCATAACTTCTATTCCTTCCCGCAGCGTTGTGGGAATCTCCCAAAAGCAGGCAAAATGCAGAAGGGAGTGCTCCTTTCTGCATCTTGCCGATTATTTTGGACGATTACACCGCCATGAGCTCCTGCTCTTTTTTCACGGTCAGCTCGTCGATGTCCTTACAGCGCTTATCGGTAAGGTCCTGAAGCTCCTTTTCCAGCTCCTTGAGGTCGTCCTCGGTGATCTCGGAGGCCTTCTTCTTTTTCTTGAATTCATCCATGGCGTCCCGGCGGATGTTGCGCAGGGCCACCTTGCCCTCCTCGCTGTACTTGCGCACCTGCTTGGTCAGCTCCTTACGGCGCTCCTCGGTGAGCTGGGGGAAAGCCAGGCGGATCAGCCGTCCGTCGTTCTGGGGGTTGATACCCAGATCGGAGGTCTGGATGGCCTTCTCAATGGCCTTGAGCAGGGAGGCGTCCCAGGGCTGAACGGTCAGGGTACGGGGATCGGGGGAGGAAATGGCAGCCACCTGGTTGAGGGGGGTGGGGGTGCCATAGTATTCCACCATGATGCGGTCCAGCACACCGGCGTTGGCCCGGCCGGCCCGAACGGAGGCGAAGTTGGCTTTCACCACTTCGATGGTCTTGATCATTTTCTGGTCATAGGCTTTCGTCTCAGGGCTCATAGTCTGATCTTCCTTTCTAAGTTAAAGGTAAAAACCGTCCGGGAGGGGCTCAGCCCTGGACGATGGTGCCGATCTTCTCTCCCATCACGGCCCGCAGAATGTTCTCGGGGTCCTTCAGGGCAAAGAGCAGCACAGGGATCTTGTTATCCATAGACAGAGAAGTGGCGGTGGAGTCCATGACCTGCAGGCGCTGAGCCAGCACATCGGCGTAGGTGATGGAATCGTACTTCACCGCGTCGGGGACCTTCTTGGGATCGGCGGAATAGACGCCGTCGATGTTCTTGGCCAGCAGGATGACCTCGGCGTCGATCTCAGCGGCGCGGAGGACCGCGGCTGTATCGGTGGAGAAGAAGGGGTTGCCGGTGCCGCAGCCGAAGATGACCACGCGGCCCTTCTCCAGGTGACGGATGGCACGGGAGCGGATATAGGGCTCAGCCACAGAACGCATCTCAATGGCGGTCTGCACCCGGACCTCCACACCCTTCTGCTCCAGCACATCGGCCACAGCCAGGGCGTTGATGGTGGTGGCCAGCATGCCCATGTGGTCAGCACGGACCCGGACCATCTGGTCGCCGCCGTCCTTGACACCGCGCCAGAAGTTGCCGCCGCCTACCACGATACCGACCTGGACGCCCAGCTCCACGCACTTTTTCACCACGTCGCACACCTGGCCGATGACGTGGAAGTCCAGCCCGCGGCTGGCCTCGCCCGCCAGGGCCTCACCGCTGATCTTCAGCAGTACGCGTTTATATTTTGGCTTCTCCATGGGAAACACTCCTTGCAATTCATAATGGTGGGAAGGCGCCGTGCCCAGCTGACCGCCGCATACTCTCTCCCGACCCTTCCCAAGTTTATCGCCTCCTATTTTAGCGTAATTATTCCCGTTTGCCTAGGGGTTTCCCGTAAATTTTTTTCCTTTCTGTCCCTCTGCCCGGCCCACGAACCCCCAGCGGTCTGCTGTCATAGGCTGAGACAGCGCACCCTCAATCATATCCGCCGGAGTCTTTGTCCCACTCCGGCCAGGAAAGGAGTTTTTTTCTTGACTCAGGCACTTCTGTGGGCCGGCAGCGGAACCGGCTTCACCTTTCTTATGACCGCTTTGGGGGCGGCCATGGTCTTTTTGTTCCGCAACCAGATTTCCCCCAACCTCCACCGTATTATGCTGGGCTTTGCCGCCGGGGTGATGATCGCCGCCAGCATGTGGTCTCTGCTGATCCCGGCCATTGAGGAAGCCCAGGAACTGGGTCTGCCCGGCTGGCTGCCCGCCGCCGGCGGCTCCGCCCTGGGCATCCTCTTTCTGGTGGCCATGGATGGCCTGCTCCCCCACCTCTCCCCCGAACTGCTCCAGTCGGGAGACCGCCACAGCGCCCAAAACGCACTGCTCATCCTGGCCATCACTCTGCACAACATACCGGAAGGAATGGCGGTAGGCGTATCCTTCGCTTTGGCCGCTCAGGGACAAAGCGAGCTGCTGCCCGCCGCCGGAGCTTTGGCCCTGGGTATCGGCATCCAGAACTTTCCTGAGGGAGCGGCCATCTCCCTGCCCCTGCGGCAGGCAGGCCTGAGCCGTACCAAGTCTTTTCTCATCGGTGCGGCTTCCGGCGCGGTGGAGCCCATTGCCGCCCTGCTCACCGTACTTGCAGCGGGAACGGTGCAGGTGGCTCTGCCCTGGCTTCTCTCCTTTGCAGCGGGCGCCATGCTCTATGTGGTGGTGGAGGAGCTGATCCCCGAGGCCAATCTGCGCCACGACCACCAGACCCACGGCGGTACTTATGGGGTGATGGTAGGCTTCTTACTGATGATGATTCTGGATGTGGCCCTGGGATAACGCCGGGCTTATTCCAGTCAATTTCCAGCTAAGGACACACTTCGTACTATTAGTAAAAAATTTTTTTAACGAAAAATTAACTGTCAGAACCTCCAAATATAGGCTTGACTTCCCTGCCTTTGGTGCTATAATATAGCCGCTTGGGAGGCGGCCTGTACAGACCGCCTCCGCCCTGGCCCCCTTCCCTGTGGAAGGGGGCCGCACAGTGTTTTGCCAAATCCAAATGATGCCACTGTGGGGCGGCGGCTCCGCACGCCAATTTTTTTCGCACCGCCTGGCGGAGCAGGGGGCGCGGCAATCGTAGGAGGGAAAACATTATGATTACGTTCCTGATCTCTCTGGTTGTCCTGATCGTGGGTTTTGCCCTGTACAGCAAGCTCATCGAGAAGGTCTTCCGTGTGGATGATCGCCAGACCCCGGCTGTGGCCCACCCCGACGGCGTGGACTACACCCCCATGAAGACTTGGCGGCTGTTCCTCATTCAGCTGCTGAACATCGCCGGTCTGGGTCCCATCTTCGGCGCTCTGGCCGGTGCCTGCTGGGGTCCCCGTGTGTACCTGTGGATCGTCTTTGGTACCATCCTGGGCGGCGGCGTGCATGACTATCTGTCCGGCATGCTCAGCGAGCGGCACGACGGCGCTTCCATTTCCGAGATCGTTGGTAAGTATCTGGGCAAGTTCATGCTGCAGGTCATGCGTGTATTCTCCGTGATCCTGCTGATCCTGGTGGGCGTCAACTTCTCCAAGAACCCCGCCCAGCTGCTGGCTATCCTGACTCCTGAGACCCTGGACGCCAACTTCTGGCTGGCTGTGGTACTGATCTACTACTTCATCGCCACCTTCCTGCCCATCGACAAGGTCATCGGCAAGCTCTATCCCATCTTCGGCGCCTGCCTGATCATCATGGCTGTGGGCATTGCCGGCGTGATGCTTGTTGACGGCAGCTACCGCGCTCAGATGCCTGAACTGTGGGAGTACATCGGCGTAGAGGGCATGGGCCATCCCACCAACACCCCCATCTGGGCTCAGATGTTCGTCAGCGTGGCCTGCGCGCTATCTCCGGCTTCCACGCCACCCAGTCCCCCATGGTCGCCCGCTGCATGACCTCTGAGAAAGAGGGCCGCACCATTTTCTACGGCGCCATGGTCACTGAGGGCATCATCGCCCTGATCTGGGCTGCCGCCGGCGTCACCTTCTATGGCTCCGTGGGCTCCCTGAACGAGGCTCTGGCCGGTGGCCAGTCCGTGGTCGTCAACGAAATCTGCCAGTCCATGATGGGCCCTGTGGGCGGCGTTCTGGCTCTGCTGGGCGTTATTGCCTGCCCCATCACCTCCGGCGACACTGCCTTCCGTTCCGCCCGTCTGACCCTGTCTGACTGGTTCCACATCGACCAGGGCAACTGGAAGAACCGCCTGCTGCTGTCCGTGCCTGTTCTGGGCGTGGGTGCTCTGCTCACCCAGTGGGGCGACTTCGCCACCCTGTGGAAGTACTTCTCCTGGTCCAACCAGACCCTGGCTATGATGGTGCTGTGGGCCGGCGCTGTGTATCTGCACCGCAACGGTTTCCCCCCCATCGCCTGCATGATGGCTGCCCTGCCTGCCACCTTTATGTCCGCTGTGTCCATCACCTACTTCATCCAGGCTCCCGAGTGCCTGAACATGTCCACCTCCATCGCTTACCCCGTGGGTATCGTGGTGGCCGTGGTGTTCTTCGGCATCTTCATCGTCCGGGAGTGGATGGGCCACAAGGACGACGTGACCAAGCTGGCCGCGTAACATTCCCATTCCATTGCATCATTTGGCCGCCCGGCGGAGCGCTGCTCCGTCGGGCGGATTTTTTATAGCTCTTTCCGGATCTGCCGCAGGGCATTTTTCTCCAACCGGGACACCTGTGCCTGGGAGATGCCGATCTCCCGGGACACCTCCACCTGGGTCTTACTCTGGTAAAAGCGCATGGCCAAAATCTTCTGTTCCCGCTCGCTGAGCCGGGACACCGCCTCCTTCAGGGCGATGTGCTCCAGCCACATCTCATCCGTATTCCGACTGTCCTTCACCTGGTCCATTACGCACACCGTGTCCCCGCTGTCGGAGTAGATGGGCTCATACAGAGACACCGGGTCCAAAATCGCATCCAGAGCGAAGACGACCTCCTCCCTCTTAATACCCAGCATCTGGGCGATCTCCTCCACACTGGGCTCCTTCTGATGCTGGGCCATGTAGGACTCCTTGGCCTGGAGCACCTTATAAGCGGTATCCCGCATGGCCCGGGACACCCGCATGGCGCTGTTGTCCCGCAGGTAGCGGCGGATCTCTCCCACGATCATGGGCACGCCGTAGGTGGAGAACTTCACATCCAGAGAGGTGTCGAAGTTGTCGATGGCTTTGATGAGGCCAATACAGCCCACCTGAAACAGATCGTCCACGTTCTCTCCCCGGTTGGCAAACTTGTGGATCACCGACAACACCAGCCGCAGGTTCCCGGCAATCAGCTCCTCCCGGGCCTGCTTGTCCCCCTCTTTGGCCCGGCGCAGCAGGGCCTGGGTCTCCTCATTCTTCAACACCTTCAGCTTGGCGGTATTCACCCCGCACAGCTCTACCTTATTCAGCATGTCCAAAACCTCCCGCCGGTGACTGGTTGCGATCGTCCGGACGGCAGGCCACAAAAAAACCTCCTGTCCGGGGATACTGTGTCATTCAGTATCTCCTGGACAGGAGGTTTCATACTTTTGGAGGATGTGGGATATTTTTTATCGTCTGACCACTTTCGATGGACTTTTTCATCCGTGGAGCAGGATAAACAGCAGTCCAAACACCAGCCCCAGGCCTGTAAGCATCAAACCAAAGGCCAGGGAGTGGACAAAGCCCACCGAGCGTCTGGGGTCGTCGGAGTAGAAGGCAAAGTGGTAGTCGTCCGCCGCCTGCTCCACGCTGGGATGGGGGGTATATTCCGACCCGGTGAGAGCGGTGACCGCCTTATCCCGCAGGGACAACAGCCCCTGGTGTCCCCGGGTAAACAGACTGGGAATGCCGTGGAAAATAAGCCGGGGCAGGATTCGGTCCACCAGAGTGGCCGCCACGATGGCCACCTGAGCAGCAAAGCGCAGGGCAGGCCGGTAGAGGCCAAATTCCAGGTTCATCCACTTGGGGATGGGATCTATGTACCTCCCCCGACGGATGAGCCACCGCCGCACCACCAGCAGGTAGACCAGCGAACCCACCACAATAGAGATGGCCGCTCCCCGCAGATTGACGGCAGAGAAGTAGGCCACCGCGTGTTCCGGACCCTCTCCATGAAGAAAGCTCCGGGCCACGGCGGCCAGGGAGTCCATCCCCCAGTTGGGAGCCATCCCCAGCACGGCCATCCCCACAAGATAGACCCCCATGGTGGCGGCGGTAGCGGGAGCAATGTAGGGCTTGGGGCCGTGCCACTTCTGCTCCAGCACCTTCTCTGGCAGAGCATTCTTCTCCCCAAAGAGGCACACAAACACTTTCAGCATATAGGCCAGGGTCAACCCGCCGGAAAACAGGAACAGCCACTCCAGGCCGGTAAACAGCACCCCGTACTCCGGAGCCAAGTGGATGTACTCCACGATACTCTCATGGAGCAGGGTCTTGCTCACATAGCCGTTGAGCAGAGGCAGTCCTGCCAGGCTGAGCATGGGCACCCCCATAAGCACCGCCAGCAGAGGTTTCTTTCGGCCAAAGCCCCGCACCTCGTTGAGATCATAGGAGTGGGTGGACAAATGGATGACGCCGGCGGCGGGAAAGAGCACCATTTTTATCAGGGAGTGGTTGAAGATGTGCAGGATGGTGCCATCCACCGCCAGAGCGTTGTGGTGCCCCAGCAGGCACTGCATGGACACTCCCACCAGGATAAAGCCGATCTGAGACACCGAGGAACAGGCAAAGGTACGCTTCAGATCAATGGAGCACACTGCCAGCACCGCCCCCAGCACCATCGTGATACCGCCAATGACCGCCAGCACCATCCCCCAGCCTGTATCGTGGAGGAAGATGGTGGTGGACAGCACCAGCACACCGTAGATGCCCGTCTTAGTAATGACGCCGGACAGCACCGCAGAGGCGGGAGCCGGAGCCGCCGGATGGGCCGTGGGCAGCCAGATATGCAGCGGAAACGCGCCCGCTTTGGCTCCAAATCCGATGAGGATCAGGATGCCGGAGGCCCACAGGACGCTCCGGTCCTCCAGAGCAGCGGCGGCCGCCCCCATGGCCTCGAACTCCAAGGCACCCAGCTGGAAATAGAGGAGAAACAGCCCCGTCAAAGCGGCCAGGCCGCCGATCACCGCCACCGCCAGGTAGGTGTCTCCCGCCCGGAGGGCTTCCGGCTCCTCGGTCTGAATGACCGCCACAAAGGAGGTAAAGGACATGACCTCAAAGAAGATAAAGGTGGTAAAAAGATCGGCGGACAGGAACACCCCCATGGTGGCCCCCAGGGTCATCAGCCAGAAGAGGTAGTACCGGTTCTGCCGGGCCACGTGGGCCATGTACTCCCGGCAGAAGATGGTGGCCGCCAGCCAGCCTGTGGCGGTGAGGGTGGCCATGAGAGTATGGAAGTCCCCGGAGACAAAACGGATCCCAAGGCCGCAGAACCCGTCAATTCCGCTCTCCAGCACCGGGCTGGTCCACAGGGAGACCACCATCATGGTCTCCAGTACCGCTACCGCCAGTACAAAGGTATCCCGCGCCTTGGGGTAGCGCAGGCCCATCCAAAACCCAAAGGGGCCCGCCGCCATGGGCAGAAACACCAGCATCAGCAGCAGGTCGGACATATACTCTCCCTCCTTTCCTTCCAATCTGTCTTTATCATTATGCGCCCAGCAAGGTCTGGATTGTCCCTACCAGGGCGTTGGCCCCCAGACCCAGGGCCACCGACCCCACCGACAAGGTAATTAGAGGCAAAATCATTCGGATACCGGGGTCCCGTCGGGCCTGCCGGGGTACCCGGACCGTGAGCTGCCGGTTCTGCCGGGGGAAAAAGGCCAGCAGCACGATCTGCATCAGGTACAATGCGGTGAGCAGGGCGGACAAAATGAGAGCCGCCGCAGCCAAATAGCCGATCCACTCCCCCAGTCCAACCGCTGAAGTAGCCAGCATCCACTTGCTGGTAAAGCCCGCCAGTGGCGGCACACCCATGAGCCCAAGGCTTGCTGTGGCGAAGCATCCAAACACAATGGGCATCAGCACGCCGCAGCCCTCCACGTCGGGGACGAAGTCCCGGTGGAGTTTGTAATGTACCGCACCCACGCAGAAAAACAGGGTGATTTTCAGCACGGCGTGGAAGATCATATGGACCATTCCCGCCGCCAGTCCGGCGGTGGTCAGGGTGGTCACGCCTAGCAGCACATAGGACAGGTTACTGATGGTGGACCAGGCCAGACGGCGCTTTAAGTGCTTGGTGCGAAGCGCCTTGGAGGAACCGTACACAATGGTAAAGATGGCCGCCCCCATCACCAGGTATTGGGCCCAGGAGCCCCGAAGAAGGGCAGGTCCGTAGCCGTACCAGGTCAGGCGGGTGACGGCGAACACGCCCGCCTTCACCACCGCCACCGCATGGAGCAGGGCGGTCACCGGCGTGGGAGCCACTGAAGCCCGCAGCAGCCACTTGTGCCCCGGGAACACCGCCGCCTTTACGCCAAAGCCAAAAAAGCCCAGCACATAAGCAGCCCGCAAGGTATTCTCCTTGCCGGCAGGACACACCAAACTGCCGCCCAGGAGGAACACAGTGCCCCCGTGCTCCAGCAGCATGACCATGGCCAGAAAACCCAGAGCTGCCCCGCACATGGAGTAGGTGAGATACACCCGCCCAGCGTAGCGGACCTTGCTGTCCATAGCGTGCATCACCAGGGGCAGGGTGGCCAGGGTGAGCAACTCGTAAAAGAGGTACATGGTCAAGGCGTTGGCGGAGAAGGCGATGCCCAGGGTCACGCCGAAGCTGGCCAGATAGAAGGTAAAAAAGCGGTTCTCATGCCCCTCCCGGCTCATATACTCCACGGCGTACAGACAGGCCAGCGGCCACAGCACCGACACCAGAGCTGCAAACAAGCAGGACAGGCCATCCACCCGGAACGCAATGGACAGGTGATCTCCCATGGTCAGCAGCGTGAAGAGCGGGCCATCCCGCAGGGTAAATACCGCCCACAAAGCCAGGGCAGCGGTGATACAGGCCGAAGCCAGCACGTAGTTCTGCCGGGCAATGCGTCCATGGGGACGCCAGGCCGCTAAGCCCAGCCCGGCAAGGATGGGGAACAAAATGGCGCACAGCATGAGCATGGGTTCTCACCTCCTATTACAATATATTTACGGATCAAGGCACGGCAGCCAGCCGTGTCTTTTTCCGCATCGTTGCCAAAGCTGTTAGAATGAGAGAGTCTTGGCCTGATGTATACCTCCAAGGACCAGCGCGTCCGTGACGAAGTCCGTCAGCCAGCCTCTCATTCGCAGCGTTCGATTTATGCAGGTTGAGCCACCTCCTTGGTGCGCCCGTGTCATCAAATAGATTGGATCGGCAATGGTGGAATGGCTGGTCGCCAAAACAAATCCATGATGAGGAGCGATCAATATGAACAATGTGGCAGGGATCGATGTTTCCAAAGGAAAGAGCATGGTGTCTGTCCTCCGTCCTTTTGGAGAAGTGGTGGCAAAACCATTTTCTGTTGGTCACACCGGCAGCGAACTCAAGGAGCTGGCAGATTACTTGAAAAGTCTGGACGGTGAGACACGGGTAGTCATGGAGCACACTGGACGGTACTATGAGCCAGTAGCCCGCTTTCTTCATGAGGAGGGCGTCTTTGTCAGTGCAGTCAATCCGAAGCTCATCAAGGACTACGGAAATAACACCTTGCGCAAAGTGAAAACAGACAAGGCGGATTCCCGCAAGATTGCCCGGTACGGTATTGACAACTGGGCAGAATTGCGCCAACATACACCCATGGATACGATTCGAATGCAACTGAAAACACTGAACCGGCAGCAGAGTCTGTACTCCAAGACCAAGACGATGATGAAAAATAACCTCATCGCCCTTCTTGACCAGACCTATCCCGGTGTCAACACCCTCTTTGACAGCCCCGTCCGTGAGGATGGGTCGCAGAAGTGGGTGGACTTTGCCACGACCTTTTGGCATGTAGACTGCGTGCGGAACATGAGCCTCACTGCCTTTGCCGAGCGTTACCGCAAGTGGTGTAAACGGCATGGCTACAACTTCAGGCAGAGCAAAGCCGTTGAGGTCCACACCGGAGCACAGGACCTGATTGCCATGCTCCCCAAGGACGCTCTGACCAAAACCATGGTCCGGCAGGCCATTGATGCGCTGAACGCCGTCTCTGCCTCTCTGGAACGGCTCAAGGCTGAAATGCAGGCCCTGGCAGCCCAGCTCCCGGAATACACTGTGGTCATGGCCATGCACGGAGTGGGAGATTCCCTTGGCCCTCAACTTATGGCGGAGCTTGGTGATGTGACCCGGTTTACCCACCGAAACGCCATTACCGCTTTCGCGGGTGTTGACCCTGGCGCTGACCAGTCCGGCACTCACGAGGCCAAAAGTACGAGGGTTTCCAAAAGCGGGCCGCCGGAGCTGCGCCGCGCCTTATTCCTGGTTATGGACTGCCTACTAAAAACACAGCCCCAGGATGACCCGGTGTACCGTTTCATGGATAAGAAGCGAGCCGAGGGCAAACCCTATCTGGTTTACATGACAGCCGGCGCCAACAAGTTCCTGCGCATCTATTATGGCAGAGTAAAAGAATATCTGGCATCTCTGGAGGGAAATTAAGGAAGTATCCTTCCTTGTTGGGGAACGATACTGCATTTACGCTAAAAGCATCTTATGACAGAAAGAGAGCGATTAAGATGTTTTTAGACAATTTATCCACCTCCATCCTCAAATTATGTGATACTCGAAAACTCAGCTATGAAGCCGCCTCGGAACGATGCGACCTCAGTTCCAGGTACTTTGGCGACATTGCCAGAGGCAAGACTGCGCCCACGATCCTGACGCTGGAAAAACTCTGCGTTGGCTTTGAACTGACGCCAAATGACCTGTTGATCCCCTCAGAGTTCTGGAGAGAGATGGCCTTCCGCGAACCGATGCCGGTTACACACATCCGCTGCTTTCGATACCTCTCTGGCGTGACGGGTTTTCCTGTTTGCCCACAATGCGGAAGGACTATGGAACGGGAGTACCAGACCTACTGCGACCGCTGTGGGCAGTGTCTTGACTGGGACAACTTCTCTAAAGCAACGATTATTCTTCCTCAGAAGTAATGCGCACTGTTACATACCTGACTATCCGGCCAGCGGCCTTTACCTGCTGACCGCTTTTGGTATGTCTTTTTCTCTCCTCAATTTTTCTTCATTTTTCTATTGACTTTTTATTTGCAGACTTTTCTCAACATAACAGGTTATCCAAACAGAGGCTCCACCACTGCGGCCAGCCCGTTGTTCAGCAGCTGCGGGAACATACCCAGCAGCACCACCGCCGCCGTCAGCAGACACAGGGTGGTCCACATGAGCCAGGTGTCCTGCTGTTTGATGACGCTCTCGTGGTCAAAATCTTTTCCCGGGAAAAACGCCCGGATGACAATGGGCAGCAGATAGCCCGCCGTCAGCAGGGCGGACACCATCAGCACTCCAATACCCCAGCAGGCCAGAGTGAAATCCCCTGCCTCCAGGGTGCCCTGGGCCAGCAGCCATTTACTCACAAAACCGCCGGTGGGCGGGATACCTACCAGAGACAGGGCGGACAGGGCAAAGCTCCACATGGTGAAACTGCACGCCACACCCACGCCCCGCATCTGGGAGACCTGAGTGATGTGGGTCTGGTAAATGACCGAGCCGGTGGACAGGAACAGGGCGTTTTTAGCCACGGCGTGGAAAATAACCTGGAGCAAGGCCCCTGCCAGGGCCACGGGGTGAAAGAGCATCAAACCGAAGATAACGTAGGACACCTGGCTGACGGTAGAATAGGCCAACCGCTTTTTCAGGGTATCCTCCCGCAGGGCCAGGGTGGAGCCCATAAACACGGTGATGAGGGACAGCACCAGCACCACCATCTGAGCCCAGGAACCGTCCAGGAACTCCCAGCCGAACAGGTAGTAGGCCACCCGCAGCAGGGCCAGCACGCCCATTTTGGTGATGAGGCCGGACAGCACGGCCGAGGCAGGCGCCGGCGCCACCGGGTGAGCAATGGGCAGCCAAGCGTGGAGGGGGAACATGCCCGCCTTACAGCCAAATCCCACCGCCATCACCACAAAAACGCCCAGCAGCAGGGTGCGGTCCTCCCCCGCCCGGGCAAGGTCCAGCACGCCGCCGGGAGTAAACAGGTCGGTGGTGCAGTAGCCCTGGAGAACAAACAGTCCCAGCAATCCCAGTCCCGCTCCCGCCACCGAGAAACCCAGGTAGCGGTAGGCGGCCTCAAAGGCCTTTCGGGTACCAATGTGCAGCACCAGAGGGACAGAGAGGAGAGTCATCATCTCATAAAAGAGATAAAGCGTCACCAGATTGCCTGCAAAACAGATGCCCATCAGGGCGCCCAAGGTCATCAGGTAGAAACCGAAAAACCGCTCCCGGTGACCCTCGTGGTTCATGTACTCAAAGGCAAAGACAGCCACCGCAAACCAGATGAGGCAGATGAGGTTGGCAAACAGCCGCCCCAACGAGTCAGCCTGGAGCACCAGCCGCGCCCCGTCGGTGAGCTGGAGCAGGACAAAGGGCTCGGTGTCGTTCCGGGCCACCTCCAGCACCACAAAGATCTGAAAGACCAGCAACAGAGTGACGGTGAGCCGCCGGGTCTTCATATTGTGGATGCCCAGTACAGCCAGGCCGCCCAGGATGGGAACTAAGATGGGCAAGAGAAGCAAGATCCCGTCCACTCCCCTACCTCCTTTCCAATGGTCTTTGTGTGTTTAAAACAGGTTGAGGCCCTGTTCAATCAGGTCCCGGATGGGACCAAAGGCAGTACCCAGCACTACATTACACAGGAGGAACAGCACCAGAGCGCCCTCCCGCTCCCACTTCCAGGGAAGCTTCTCCCCTTCTCCTCCCCGGCCCCAGATGGCCAGGATGGCGGGGATATAGTACATGGCATTGAGCACCGAGCTGGCCGCCAAGCCGAAGAGGGCCGGTGCGGTCTGCCACTGGGCGTCCAAGGCAGCGATAGCCAGACAGTATTTGGCGGAAAAGCCCGCCAGCAGGGGCAAACCG
Organism: Flintibacter sp.; assembly: GCF_046973065.1. NCBI lineage: Bacteria > Bacillati > Bacillota > Clostridia > Eubacteriales > Flintibacter > Flintibacter sp. The sequence goes on from NZ_JBKVXZ010000014.1 coordinate 48,706, forward strand.
CACAGGGACAGTCCGCCCACCGTGAAGGCCAGTCCTCCCAGAGGTGCCCGCCGGGCGGCGCCCCGGAGCTGGCTCCAATAGTGGCCTCGATTGCTGGCCCGGATCATGGCTCCCGCCCCGGAGAAGATCATGGACTTGGTCATGGCGTGGGCCAGAATCTGGTAGCAGGCGGCGATGAGCCCCGCGTCGGTCCCCAGGCCCAAACCCAAGAAAATGTAGGAAATTTGGGCAGACGAGGAGTAGGCGATCATGCTCTTGACCTCCTCCTGGCGCAGAGCGGCCACCGAGGCAAAGAGCATACCCGTCAGACCCAGGAGAAACAGCAGATCGTCCATGTAGGTGGTGGCCAGCAGAGACGGGCCGTACACTCGCAGGATGAGTTTCAGGAGAATAATGAGGTAGCCCTTGAGCACCAGACCAGACAGCACCGCGCTGGAGGCAGTGGTGGCGCTGGCGTGGGCATCGGGCAGCCAGGCGTGGAAGGGAAACTGGGCACTTTTGATGCTCAAGCCCAGAGTCATCAGCAGGGCGGATACCACCAGAGGCAGGGTGTAGGTCCGGCTGGCCACCAGCTCCATCACCGCCTGCTCCAGGCTGGAGAAGAGAAGCTGGCCGGTGATGCAGTAGAGCAGAGCAATCCCCAACAGCACCAGGCCGGAGCCCAGGCAGCTGAAGATGAGGTAGCGGATGGCGGACACCACGGACCGGCCGCTCTCCTTGGCCACCACCGCCATGCAGGCGGTGACGGCGGCAATCTCGATAAAGACATAGGCAGTGAACAGGTCATCGGTGTAGATCATGGCCAGCAGAGCGCCAAAGAGCAGCTGCATGAGCACGCAGTAGCTCCCCTGGCGGTCAGCCCGCACATCCCGGCGGATATCCTCCGCCCCAGCGCACAGGGACAGGATCATCACCACACTGAACACCAGGGCCAGCAGGGCCTCCAGGGGGCCGCAGTGCAGCAGATTGCCCCAGGGAGCCGGGAAGCGGCCCATCTGGTAGGTGAAGCTCTCCCCCACATCGGACAGCTGGACCAGCAGCACCGCCGACAGGACGGCCACCACCGCCTCCACCCCGCGAACGAGGTTCAATCCCCAGCTCTTTTTCGGAAAAAATGGGATGACCATAGCGCTCATCATCACCAAGAGGATGCTGAACATGGGTATGTTATATGTAAGGGACATTTACTTCACCTTCTCTCGCATATCGGGGTTTTACTCCTCCGCCTTGCCCTCCCAGGCCAGCATGAGGATGACGTCCAAGTTGACGCTGTGATATTGGCGATAGAGCCGGATGGTCAGAGCCAGAAACAGGGCGGTGGTACTCACCGCCACCACGATACCAGTGAGCACCAGGCCGCCGGGCACTGGGTTTATGTACTGGGATGCCTTGGCTCCCTCCTCCACAATGGGGGCCGCTCCCCCTTCGATGTAGCCCATGGAGGCCAGGAAAAGAAAGACCGCCGTGTCCATCAGATTGAGGCCAACGATCTTCTTAATCAGATTAGGATGGAGGAACAGGGTAACAAAGCCGATACTGAACAGCAGCACAGCAGTAATATAATAGCGCTGCTGCAAAATGGTCTCCAGCACAGTTATCCCTCCCCTTCCAGAAACAGTGAATAAAAGGTGTACATGGTACAGGCCACGATGATGCCCACACACAGATTGAGGGGCAGAATGAATCCCCCACTGAAAATGGTCCCGGGAATTCCCTTGGGCACCTCCCAGCCTACATGGTTGGCCCCGGTGTAGAAGGAGTAGCCCTTCATCAGTCCATAGGCCAGCAGGCAGGTGACGGTAATCTTAGAGGTGCGGGACGCAGGCAGCATCCGGGCCATCCGCTCCTCCCCCAACACCAGGGAGGCCAGAATCAAGCCCGCCCCCAGAATTGCCCCGCCGGAAAATCCGCCGCCGGGGCTCAGGTGGCCGTTGACCACTACATAGATACCAAAGAGCAGAATCACAGGCAGAATCCGCCGTCCCAACTGAGAGAGCACCTTGTCCGGTCCCCGGAAGGTGCGCATCCGGCTTTTGGGGCTGTGGAGCAGCAGCAAGGTACTCATGGCAGCGGCAAAGAGCACCGCCGACTCCCCGAAGGTGTCAAAGGCCCGGTAGTCCAAAATCATGCCGGTAACGGCATTCACCGCGCCCGTCTCCTCCAGTCCCTGCTCCAGATAGCGCTGGGACACTTCATTCACCGCCGGGCTATCCGCCCGGCCAAAGAGAGGCAGATCCATGGTGACCACCAGAAAGATGGCCGCCAGGGTGATGACAATGACCGCGCTGAGCACCCGGTAGAGCAAAATCTGGTAGCGCAGCTTTCCCGGGCGGTGGTGTCGGGGTGGGTGGACCGGCTCCGGCTCCGGAGCTGGGGGACCGTGGAGAGAACCCCGGGGGTCCTCCAGGCCCTTCTCCCTGCGCTGACGGAAGCGCATCAGGCGGTAGGCCCCAAACTCCATATAGCCGTGGGCCTCGATGTACTCCAGGTACTCCTGGAACTCGGCGCGCTCCGGGTCCTCAGGACCCTCGGCCCCCTCAGGCTCCTCACCCCCTGCCCAGCGGAGAAAGCGGTGGTACCAGTCCTCCTGGACGTGGTTATTCTTCATCCTTTTCCAGCCCCCTCAGCGCATTGATCTTCCGCAGGGTAAGGAAAAACAGCAGACTGGTCACTCCCGCCCCCACGGCGGCCTCAGTGATGGCCAGGTCGGGGGACTCCAGCAGGAACCACAAAATGGACATGACCGCCGAGTAGGACATGAAGATGATGATGGAGGACACCATCTTCTTGCCCAGCACCGTAGCCAGAGCGCAGAACACCAAAAAGGCCAGCAGCAAGACTTCCAGCACGATCATAGCTCCTGTTCCCCCCCTCCCGGCAGCGTATCAGGCTCGATGCCCCGACCAGTGACCAGCTCCATGCGGGCGATGAGGTGGGCGGAGACCGGATTGGTCACCCACAAAATTACCAGAGCCAGGACCAGCTTTGCGGAAGCCACGGTAAACCCCCACAGCACCATCACCCCCGCCAGCACCAGGAACACGCCCATGGTGTCGGCCAGAGCTCCGGCGTGGATGAGGTCCAGGGTCTCCTTGAAGCGGAACAGGCCCAGAGCGGCGATAAGCACCACCACGACCCCCAGGCAGATGAGGACCACTCCAAGGATTGTGCGTATGGTCATGGCTCCTCCTCCCTTCTCTCCCGGTGCCGCCGGATGGAGATCCGGCTGAGCACCGCCACCGCCAGCAGATTCAACAGTCCATATAAGATGATGACATCCACCAGGTAGGACGCACCCAGCAGATAGGACAGCACGCTCAGCAGTAAAATTACCACGGTGCAGATCATGTTCAGGGCGATGAGCCGGTCGGTGTACCGGGGCCCACGAATAGCTCGGGCCAGACAGGCCAGCAGCACCAGGGTGAGCACACACAGCACACCTACCAGAATACCGCCCAGCACCGGTGTACACTCAGCCATGGTCTCCCTCCTCCCAGCGCTCCAGGCGGGGCGCAAAGCCGTTTTCCTTTACCCCTTTTGCAAAGTCCTCATCCAGGGCATGGACGCACAGATAGTTTCCCTTTAAGGAGACGGTCACCGTGCCCGGGGTAAGGGTGATAGAATTGGCCAGGGTGAGACGGGTACCCTCCTCCTTCAGATCGGTACGGAACCACACCAGCCGCCCGCCTCCCTTCCGCTTTTTGGGGAAAAGGATGCGCTCCATCACCTGGAGATTGGACACCACAACCTGACCAAACAGGTAAAAAAGGTATAAAAATACCCTGGGGAGCCGTCGAATCAGGCGCAATCCTCCCCAGGCGGGCAGTTTCAAAACCGTGCGTGCAAGCCAAGTGAGCGCGGCGGAGACCGCCGCGCCTGTGAGCACTACTTCCAAATCCACTCTTCCGTTGAGCACGATCCAAATGAGGAACAGTAGGAAAAACAAGGGGGAACCTCTCTCCTTTGTTTTCAGGATGAGCCCCTGCGTTCCCTCCTTCTCCGCCAAAGCCGTAAGGGATCGCATTAGGCCGTTAAAGTGCATTATAGCAGATACTTCATGAAATTGAAAGATTTTCATGAAAAATATTCAAAATTTTTCTGTTAAAGCTCGAACAGTCCCTTTTCAGCCAGGTGGTATTCCATGCTTAACCTCAAAAAGCAGGGATCTTCTCCCAGCTTAAACAAACGCGGGATGTTCTAAAACATCCCGCGTCCGGTTTCAACGATCAGATTCCCCGATTCAGGGTACGGCGCAGGCGGATCTTACCCGCAAGCGCCTGGTCCAGCAGGTCCAAGAACTTCTGCCGATCCTCAGGCAGGCCGCCCTTGAGAGGCAGGTAGTTGGAGGCGTGGTTGCTGGTAAAGTGGAGAGGATCCACGTCCAGATTTTCTACCAGCAGGTGGCACTCCTCCAGAATCTGGTCCGGGGTGCACACCTTGAACCGTCCGGCCAGCACATCCTCCCCCAGGGGAGTGCCCTTGGCTGGGGCGAAGGTCATGGCGGACAGGTGCCGGGGCTTCATGGCATTGATCATCTTGGCGGTGGACAGGATGTGCTCCTCCCAGTCCCCATCCTGGCCGGTAAGGCCCATGATGACGATGGCCCACAGGTCAAAGCCCGCTGCCACCAGCTTTTGGCCCGCCTCCAGCATCTGGGCGGCGGTAACACCTTTGTTGATGGCCTTGAGCACCGCGTCGCTGCCGCTCTCCACCCCCAGGTAGGCCCGGTTGAGACCAGCATCCCGGATGGCTTTCAGCTCCTCGGGAGATTTGGCCAGGGTGCTCCGGGGACCGGCGTAGGTGGTCACCTTCTCCAGGGCGGGGAAGGTGTCGTAGAGCTTGCGCAGCACCCGGATGAGATCATCGGTCTTCATGATGACCGCGTCGCCATCCATCAGGAACACCCGCTTGAGGCCCGGACCGTAGTAATCCCGGGCCATATCGATGTCCTCCAGAATCTCCTCCACCGGGCGGATGCGGAATTTCTTCTCCTTATACATGGCACAGAAGGTGCACTTATTATAGGAGCAGCCGATGGTACACTGGAGCAGGTAGCTCTTCCACTCTCCCGGGGGCCGGTACAAAATGTCACTGTCGTATCGCATAAGTCGTTTCCTTTCTTCTCACAAAACAAATGGTTCCGCTCCCACTAGGGCGGGAGCGCAAAACATGGTCACACGCTCACCTGGTCTCCGTCCCGGAACACCTTGCGGATGTTTTTCTCCGCCTTGCTCCGGGGCAGCATCACCTCATGGCCGCAGCCCTGGCAGCGCATCTTAAAGTCCATGCCCACCCGCAGCACTAACCACTCCGAGCTGCCGCAGGGATGGGTCTTTTTCATTCTCAGGATATCCCCTACATGAATGTCCATGCCGACCTCCTAACAATCCGCCATTTTAAAGCCAATGCCCCACACGGTCTTGATAAACTCCTGCTTGCTCACCTTGCCCAGCTTGGAGCGCAGGTTGCTGATGTGCACGTTGACCGTGTTGTCGTCGCCGAAGTAATCCTCGCCCCACACGTGCTGATAGATCTGCTCCCGGGTAAATACCCGCTTGGGGTACTCCATCAGCAGGGCCAGAATTTCAAACTCCCGGGCGGTGAGGGTCACGGGATTTCCTTCCGCAGTGACGGTAAACTCCTCCCGGTCCAGGCACAGATCGCCGCAGACAAAGCGCTGCTTTTTCTCCGGAGGTGCGGAGAACTTCTTCACCCGGCGCAGCTGGGCCTCCACCCGGGCCAGCACCTCCTGATTGTCAAAGGGCTTGGGGATGAAGTCATCCGCCCCCAGGCGCAGCACCTTCACCCGGTCCTCCACGCCCGCCTTGGCAGACAGGACGATGATAGGCATGGTGCCGTGCTGGCGCACCTTGGCGATGAACTCCTCTCCGGTCAGACCGGGGAGCATCAGGTCCAGCAGCACCAGGTCAAAGCCCTCCTTCTCCGCCCACAGCATGGCCTCGCTGCCGGAGAAGGCGCTCTGGCTGAAATAACCTGCGTCGTTGAGGATGGTACACAGCAGGCGGTTGATGTCCTGATCATCTTCCACCACTAAGATCCGTATCGGCTCCAACTTAGGTCCTTCCTTTCTAAGGCTTTTTGATCTCGTCCCAGTAGCGGCGGGCGGCCTGCTCCGTCTTGTTGTCGCCGTACTGGTAGTATTTCCGGTTTTTCAGCTCGTCCGGCAGGTACTGCTGGCGCACCCAGTGGCCGGGGAAGTCGTGAGGATAGAGGTACCCCTGCTCCCGCTCCAGCCCTGCCGAGTCGGCGTGGACATTTTGCAGTTCACGGGGGATGTCCCCCACCCGTCCAGCCTTCACATCGGCCATGGCGGCGGCAATGCCCTGATAGACCGAGTTAGACTTGGGAGAAGTGGCCAGCAGCACCGCCGCCTGGGCCAGAGGTAGCCGGGCCTCGGGCAGCCCCAGCTGCAAAGCGTTGTCCACGCAGGCCTTCACGATGAGGGCGGCCTGGGGATAGGCCATGCCCACGTCCTCGCTGGCCGAGCACAACAGCCGCCGGATGGCGGTGGTCATGTCCCCTGCCTCCAGCAGCCGGGCCAGATAGTGGAGGGCCGCGTCCGGGTCGGAACCCCGCAAGGACTTCATCAGAGCGGAGGCGATGTCAAAGTGGGCGTCTCCTTCCCGGTCGTAGCGCATGGCTGACTTCTGGGCCGCCGTTTTCGCGTCGTCCAGGCTGACAAGGAATTTTCCTTGCTCCTTCTTGGCCGCCGAGGCCAGCAGCTCCAAAGCGTTCATGGCCTTGCGGATGTCGCCGCCGCAGGCGGAGGCAATGTGCTCCCGCACTCCCTCCTCCAGCTCCAGCTTGCCGCCAAGACGCCCCTCCAGGATGGAAACACCTCGGTCGATGGCGGGCAGGGCGTCCTGGGCGGTGATCTGCTTGAACTCAAAGACGGTGGACCGGGACAGCACGGCCCCAAACACATAGAAGAAGGGATTCTCCGTGGTGGAGGCGATAAGGGTAATCTTCCCGTTCTCCATAAACTCCAGCAGAGACTGCTGCTGCTTCTTGTTAAAGTACTGAATCTCGTCTAAGTAAAGCAAAACTCCTTCCGGGGCCAACAGGGTCCCGATGTCGGCGATGATATCTTTAATGTCGCTGATGGAGGCGGTGGTGGCGTTGAGGCGATGCAGCGGCCGGTTGGTGCGCTGGGCGATGATGTTGGCCACGGTGGTCTTTCCTGTGCCGGAGGGACCGTAGAAGATGAGGTTGGGAACATTGCCTCCCTCAATGATGCGGCGCAGCAGACCGTCCTTGCCCAGGATGTGCTTCTGCCCCACCACCTCGTCCAGGGTCGTGGGCCGGATCTCGTCGGCCAGAGGCCGGTATGCCATAACAAATCACCTCACAGAGAAACATCAAAACTCAGGCGGGCTGCTCCAGACCGGCAGCCCGGCACATCCGCGTTTTAAAGAAGTGGTTCACCAGGGCGATGGAGCGCCCCACACCCACCATGGCGGCCAGGGTACCGATACCGATGCCGATCACCTGTCCCCGGCACGCCAGGCCGATGATACAGGTCACGGTCACGCAGCCCACATCGAAGATATTCTTAGCAAAGCCTTGATCCCGGCCCATCTTCTCGGCCACGGCAGCCACGATGCCGTCTCCCGGATTGGGCACCAGGCGCATGTTCACCGTCATGGACACCCCTACGCCGGTACACAAAATGGCCAGAATCAGCAGCAGAAAATTGGCAAGAAAACCGTGGTTTGCGCTGTTATAGGGAATAAATGCGTCAAACAGGTTGAGCACCCGGCTGAACACCAGACTCAGTGGGAACTGGAGCAGATCGTAGAGGTGGCTCTTTTTTCCCCGGATGGCAAATTGGGCGGCTACAAACAGGGCGTAGAGCACAAAGGTCATATCCCCGAAGTTCATATCCAGAATCTGGGATACACAGTAGGCCACCGATACGATGGGCGACACCCCCAGGCCGGTCTTGGTGTTCAGAGTGAGGCCCAGGGCCAGGATCACCATGCCCAGGGTATAACAGCACCATCGGTTTATGCTCTCCGCTTTCTTGAAAGAAAGCTTGGCAAAGAACTTCCCGCAAAGCTTCGCTTTGCCTCCCGCCTGCTGGCAGGAGGAATGTGCCGGGGACAGTCCTTCCCCCGCCTGTAAGCTATCACTTGTCCTGTGTTTCAATGTAACATACCTTCTTTAATATTGAATTCTCAGTCTTTGGCAGGCTCTGCCACGTTTTTGGTAAAGTAGTCGCACCAGGGCCGGAGCACACACTCCCCGCACTGGGGGCGACGGGCAATACACACCGCCCGGCCGTGGAGCACCAGACGGTGGCAGAAGTCGTTGGACTCCTCAGGGGGCAGCACCTTCCGAAGCTGCATCTCCACCTTGGTAGGGTCCTTGGAGCCGTCAGTAAGGCCCAGCAGACCGGTGATGCGGATACAGTGGGTGTCAGCCACCACCACACCGGGTACGTGGAACACGTCGCCCAGCATCAGGTTTGCTGTCTTCCGCCCCACACCGGGCAACTTCAGCAAATCCTCCATAGTGCCGGGCACCTTTCCTCCGTACTCGGCCAAAATCATCTGGGAGGCCAGCACGATATCCCGGGCCTTGGCACGGAAAAAGCCGGTGGAGTGGATGTACTGCTCCACCTCGGAAATATCCGCATTGGCCAGCGCCTCCAGGGTGGGGAATCGGGCAAAGAGCGCCGGGGTCACCTTATTCACTCGCTCATCGGTACACTGGGCGGCCAGACGCACCGAGAACAGCAATTCGTAATCTTTTTCATAGTCCAGAGAGCAGATCCCGTCGGGATAGAGCTCCTTGAGCGCATCCACAATGGCGCGCACCTCTTGCTGTGACTTCATGGTTTCATCCTCTCTTTCGAGCATATCATTTTTATTATATCACAACTTGTCAAACCTGGCGATGGGAACTTTCTGTTTCTTCCGCATTGTTTTTTTCCGTGCTTCTGGTATAATAACCGCAGAACTGTGAACATCCGCAGACAGGCTTTGCCTGAGAAGAACAGAAAAGGAGTGTTTCCCATGGTCAACGAACTTATGGACTTTCTCACCGCCGCCGATCCTCAGGTGGGTGAGGCAGTACGGGCCGAGTACGACCGGCAGCAGCAGAACATCGAGCTGATTGCCTCGGAGAACATCGTCAGCCCCGCTGTGCTGGCCGCCGCCGGCACCGTGCTCACCAACAAATACGCCGAGGGCTATCCCGGTAAGCGCTACTACGGCGGCTGCCAGTGCGTGGACGTGGTGGAGAACATCGCCATCGAGCGGGCTAAGGAGCTCTTCGGCGCCAATTACGCCAACGTGCAGCCCCACTCCGGCGCCCAGGCCAACTTTGCCGTGTATCAGGCTCTGTGTCAGCACGGCGACACGGTCATGGGCATGAGCCTGGACAACGGCGGCCACCTGACCCACGGCTCCCCCGTGAACTTCTCCGGCAAGAACTATAATATGGTTGCCTACGGCGTGGACGAGAAGGGCTATATCGACTACGATCAGGTGCGTGATCTGGCCAAAAAGCACCAGCCCAAGATGATCCTGGCCGGTGCCTCCGCTTACCCCCGGGTCATCGACTTCAAGACCTTTGCCGACATCGCTCACGAGGTAGGGGCTTACCTGTTTGTGGACATGGCCCACATCGCCGGCCTGGTGGCCGCGGGCGTACACCTCTCCCCTGTCCCCTACGCCGACGTAGTGTCCACCACCACCCATAAGACCCTGCGCGGTCCCCGCGGCGGCATGCTGCTGTGCAACGACGAGGCCATTGCCAAGAAGCTCAACTCCGCCATCTTCCCCGGCAGCCAGGGCGGACCTCTGGAGCACATCATCGCTGCCAAGGCGGTGGCTCTGGGCGAGGCCCTCAAGCCTGAGTTCAAGGAGTATCAGACCCAGATCGTAAAGAACGCCGCCGTGCTGGCCCAGGCCATTTTGGATGGCGGTCTGGACCTGGTGTCCGGCGGCACCGACAACCACCTGATGCTGGTGGATCTGCGCCCCGCTCACCTCACCGGCAAGGAGATGGAGCACCGTCTGGACGAGGTGTATATCACCGTCAACAAAAACGCCATCCCCAACGACCCGGAGAAGCCCTTCGTCACCTCCGGCATCCGGGTGGGCACCCCCGCTGTCACCTCCCGCGGCTTCAAGGAGGAGGAGATGAAGGTGGTCGGCTCCCTCATCTGCCAGTGCGCCCGGGACGACTTCCAGTCCAACATTGAGTCTCTCCGCGCCCAGGTGAAGGCCCTCACCAGCAAGTACCCCCTGTATACCAACTGCTGATTGTCATTCCACACGCCCTGCAGCTCTGCTCCGGCAGTCTGCAGGGCGTTTTTTTGCATTTTCTTTCCTGTTTCGCCCAGCTGCGCCTGATCCTTTCCATTTCTTTAGAATCCTTAAGTGAATCTTAAACATTTGTAATTGCCCTGTAATCGTCCTGGAATCTTTCATGGCATATAATGGTCTTGATCGAACAGGCCTTCCTGCCCATTGGAAGAATATTTACATTCAGGAGGAGTACACCATGTCAGAAGCTACCTTACCCCAGACAAAACCCGCCCCTCCCTCTCCGGCGGCCGGCAAACCCAAAAAGCCTCTGGACAAGCGGAAACTGCGGACCATCATTGCCTTGGTTTTGGTCGCAGCCCTTTTATTGGGCGGCGGTGTCGCCCTGTACCGGTTTCTATTCTCTTCCAACGATAAGCCTGGAGAAATTCTGTCCAAGCCCGCTGAGATTGGCTCCCTGCAAAGCCGGGTAGCGGGCAGCGGTTCGGCCAAGGCCAAGGAGTCGGCGGCTATCACCCTGACCCAGGGCGGCACGGTCCAGGAAGTCTTTGTCAATGCCGGCGAGACTGTCACCGCCGGCCAGCCCCTGTACAGCATCTTCAGCCAGGCGGCTCAGGACGAGGTAACCAACGCCCAGAAGCGGGTGGACTCCCTGCAGAAGGATATGGCCGACCTCCAGGAGCAGGCCTCCAACCTCACCCTCCGCGCCCCCTTCTCGGGCAAGCTCACTCAGGTGCAGTCCTTTGAGCCCGAGCAGGAGATCTCCGCGGGCACCACGGTAGCCACCCTGGTCAACGACAAACAGCTCAAACTCTCCCTCTACTTCAGCTATGCCTATGAGAACAGCATCTATAAGGGGCAGTCTGTTCAGGTCTCTGTCCCCACCGTGATGCGCACCTTCACCGGCCGGGTGGATGAGATCCACAAGGTGAGCTTCATCTCCCCCGAGGGAGCCGTCCACTTTGAGGTGGTCATCGTCTTTGACAACCCCGGCACCCTCACTGCCGGCATGGACGCCTCTGCCATACTTACCGCCTCCGACGGCAGTTCCATCTACCCCTATGAGAACGGAAAGACCGAGTACTATGAGTCCCGGGAACTGAAGACCAAGGCCGGCGGACCGCTGGCCTCCACGGGCAACCTGCGCAACTACGCCAACGTCTCCGCCGGGACCGCTCTGCTCACCATGGCCTCGGACACCATTGACTCTCAGATCCGCGCCAAGCAGGAGGAGCTGGACGAGGCCGTCCGGACCCTGGAGACCGCCCAGAAGGCCCTGGCCGACTTCAACGCCGTGGCTCCCATCGACGGCACCGTCATCACCTGCACTCTCTCCCCCGGCGCCGAGGTAAAAAGCGGCGATACGGTCATCATCATCTCCAACAACACCACCATGCTGGTCACCATCAATGTGGACGACAAAAATATCTCCTTCATCCACCCCGGCGACATGGTGGAGCTGGACTGGAACGGCACCATGTTCATGGGTACTGTCACCGCCATTGACATGGGCGGCGCCCAGAGCGGCAGCGGCATGACCACCTATCCCGTCACCCTGACCGTGGACAACTTTGACGGCACTCTGGTGGACGGCGCCTGGCTGCAGTACTCCTTTGTCACCAGTCAGTCGGACAACTGTATCATCGTCCCAACTAGCGCGGTCAAGTACGTCAGTGACGCCGAGGGAAATCGCCAATCGGTGGTCTTTGTCCAGCGGGACAGCCGCCCCGAGGATGTGCCTGAGCTGCTTCTGCCTGAGACCGAGCCCGGCCAGAAGCCCCAGTTCCCCTCTGAGGCGGACGGCTACTACCCTGTTCTCGTGGAAACCGGCATCTCCGACGCAGAGAACGTAGAGATCATCTCCGGCATTGAGGAGGGCGACGTGGTCTTCGTCAACTTTACCGTGACCGATCAGGGCAGCAGCTGGTAAAGGAGGGCCGCATATGCTCATCGACATCCAAAACCTCTACAAGATATACAACGAGGGGAAGGAGAGCGAGGTGCGGGCGCTGGACGGTGTCTCCCTCCAAATCGACCGGGGAGAATTTGTGGCCATCGTGGGCCAGTCCGGCTCCGGCAAGTCCACCCTGATGAACGTGCTGGGCTGTCTGGATATCCCCACCTACGGCCAATACCATCTCAACGGCACCGACGTCACCTCCCTTTCCGATCGCAGCCTGGCTCGCATCCGCAACCGAGAGATCGGCTTTATCTTCCAGGGCTACAACCTCATTCAGGAACTCAACGCCCTGGAAAACGTCACCCTCCCCCTGATCTATCAGGGTGTCTCCGTGTGGGAGCGGGAAGAGATCGCCATGGCCGCCCTGGCCAAGGTGGGCATGGACGACCGTGCGCATCACCGCCCCAGCGAGATGTCCGGCGGCCAGCAGCAGCGGGTGGCCATCGCCCGGGCCATCGCCACCCACCCCCCTATCATCATGGCCGACGAGCCCACCGGCGCGCTGGACTCCAAAACCGGGCGGCATGTGCTGGAGATCCTGCGCTCCCTCTACCGGGAGGGCACCACGATACTGCTTATTACCCATGACGACGGCATCGCCGCTACCGCCCGGCGGGTGGTACGGCTGTCCGACGGCAAGGTGGTGGCGGATCACCCCCAGGAGGTGGACTGGACATGAATTTATGGCAAGCCTTCAAAATGGCCTTCAAATCCATTTCCTGCAAAAAGACCCGCTCCTTTCTCACCATGCTGGGCATCATCATCGGCGTGGCCTCCGTGGTCATCATGGTCTCGGTGGTCCAGGGCCAGAACCAGAAGAGCATGGAGTATTTTGAAAAAATGGGCACCAACAAAATCAATGTCCGTGCCTACTCCTTCAGCGACATGAATAACGAAACCTCTCAAAAGCTGTATGACTATTGTCTCACCCTCAACCACCTCATCGACGGCATCACCCCCGACATGGAGATCGGCCAAAAGCTTACCATTCAGTACGGCGCCAAAACCATTGCCGTCAACGACTGGGAGAACAGTCAGAACATGAGCTGGGAGGACATGATGCACGTCAAGCTGGGTTCCGACCAGTACGGCGTGTGCAACAACTACACTCTGGCTGCGGGCCGGGAGCTCTCCTACCTGGACATAGAGGAAACCAATCCTGTCTGTGTTTTGGGCGCCGGAGCCAAAGAAAAGCTCTTTAACTTTATTGATCCCGTGGGCGAAACCATCACCATCAACGGGCAGCCCTTCCTGGTGGTCGGGTGGTACAACTCCATGGCTTTGGAGGGGTGGCCCGAGCTGGACAACCTCATCGTTCTGCCCTACACCTTCAACCGTAGCCTCAACCAGAACAGCAACATTGACACCTACGTAGTCAAGGCCAAAAGTGCCTCCGCCACCACCGAGGCTCTCACCCTGCTGGACGCCTATTTGTCCGGTCTCTTCCCCAAAAACGAGATGGGATACAGCGACTTTGGCGACTACTACGTGCAAAGTGACAACAGCGCGGCAGAAAACGTCCAGAACCAGAGCAACATGCAGGCCCTGGTGCTGGGCGCCATCGCTGGCATCTCTTTGCTGGTGGGCGGCATCGGCATCATGAACATCATGCTGGTCACCGTCACCGAGCGCACCCGGGAGATCGGCATCCGCAAGGCCATCGGCGCGGAGCGGCGCAGCATCATTGCTCAGTTCCTTATCGAGGCTGCCGTCATTTGCAGCATCGGCGGCATCATCGGCATTGCCATCGGTTACGTGGGCACGCTGATTGCCGGAAAATTGCTGCTGGACGGCATGATCCTTCTGCCCAGCATCCCCATTACCATCGGTGCATTCCTGTTTTCGGTGGTGCTCGGCATCCTCTTTGGCATGTACCCCGCGGTCAAGGCCTCCGGATTGCAGCCGGTGGTGGCCCTGCGGGCAGAGTAAGAGATAGGAGACAAAACCATGAAACGATATTCCATGATCCACGGCCTGCTGGCCGCCGCACTGGCCGTCAATTTGGCACTTCCTGTCACCGCCGCCGGGACCTCCTCCTTTACCGATGTCAGTGACAGCAACACCGCCCTCAACGCCGACATTCTCCGGCTGATGGGCGTGGTTTCCGGCACCGGAGGCAACCAGTTTAACCCCAACCAGGTCCTCACCCGCGCCCAGTTCTGCACCATGGCGGTCAATTTTATGGGTCTGGGGGACCAGGTCGTCCTCCACTCTACCCGCACCATTTTCACCGATGTGACCTCCAAGCACTGGGCCAGGGGCTATGTAAATCTGGCCGCCTCCACCATGATCGGCGGGGATGCGGGCGCGAGCACGGACGGTGAGACCCCTGTGGCCGGCACGCCCCTCATCTCCGGCGTGGGTGACGGCCGCTTCCTCCCCGACGACCAGATCTCCTATGCCCAGGCGGTGACCATTCTCATCCGGGTGCTGGCCTACTCCAGCGATAAGGTTGGCGCGGTATGGCCCGATGGCTACCTCAACCTGGCCCAGTCCATCGGCCTGACCAAGGGCCTGTCTCTGCAGCCCGGCTCCTCCCTCACCCGCGCCCAGGCCGCCCAGCTTCTGGTCAACGCCCTCAAGTGCAAAACCGGAGACGGCAAGGTCTACTACACTACCCTGGGCGAGACCAAGGCGGATACCGTCCTGCTGGCCGTCAATGTGGCCACCGACACGGGAGACGCCATGGGCGCGGTGCGCACCTCCAACGGCACCTATCTCCCCCACATCGAGGATGCCGCCCCCACCGCCCTTCAGGGCCTGCGGGGCAGTCTGGTACTCAACGACAACCAGGAGATCATCACCTTTATCCCCGACGACAGCGACTCGGTCACCATCACCCTCTCCGGCGACGCCCAGCCCGGCTATGTCAAGTCGGGCAACCAGCAGTACACCATTTCGGGCGACACCCCGGTGTACACCCCCGACGCCCCCGAGGGCAAGAGCTATCTGGAATGCTACACCTCCCTGTATTCCGGCACCCAGATCACCCTGTTCACCCAGCGCGGCAAGGTGGTGGCCATCTACGCTACCAGCAGCTCCACCTCGGCCAGCTCGGATGCTGTGGTGGTTATGGACCGGGCTACTGTGGCTACCTTCCACCAGCTCACCGGCGGCGCGACCAGCTTCAACATCATCAAGAACCGCCAGAAGATCAGCCTGTCCGACATCAAGCCCTACGACGTGGTCACCTATGACAGCCTGAGCAACACCCTTGTGGTCTCCGACCTGCGGATGACCTGCTACTATCAGGACGCCCAGCCCACGGTGGCCACTCCCAAGACCATCAACGTCCTGGGCAATGAATTTACCGTCCTGGAGAGCGCCTGGAACACCACCAAGGACTTTAACCTGGGTTCCACGGTCACCCTGCTGCTCACCGCCGACGGCAAGGTGGCCGGTATGGCAAAGCCCAGCGCCCAGACCCGCTCCACTGCAATCGGTATGGTCAACGACGGCAAGGCTGTCATCTTCCTGCCTAACGGCGGCACCATGGAGCTGGAAGGCACGGTGTCCAACGCTTCTGCCGAGGGCCAGCTGGTCATCTTCTCCGCCGGCAAGAGCAGCTTTACCACCAGCAGTGCAGCCGAGAACCGGGCGCCCGGCCCCTTCAACGTGGATAAGATGACCTTGGGCGAGTACACCGTCATGGCCGGCGTGCGGATCTTTGAAAAGGTCAGCAGCAGCGGCGTGGTCCCCATCGATCTCAGCGATCTGTCCGGCTCCATCGAGGCCAAGAACATCGCCGGATACCACCGCAACAGCTCGGGCATGGTGGACTATATCATCCTCAACGACGTCACCGGAAACGCCTATGAGTACGGCATGATGGTGGGCAAAGATATCTCCACCGATCCCGTCTATGACGAGAACGGCGAGCTGATCAGCGAAGGCTCCACCCGCACCCAGTGGTCGCTGGTCCGCGGTCTGGGCGGCACCATCGAATTCAGCCCCGTGGCAGGCTACAACGGCCGCAGCGGCGACATTGTGGGCGTAGTCACCTACAAGAACCGGGAAGACAAGGATATGATCCGCACCATTGTCCAGCTGGAGAAGTTCACCGGCGTCACCGCCAAGGACTTCTTCGAGAGCCAGGGCGACCTGTATGTGTCGGTCAACGGCCAGAATTACCGGGTGGCCGACAACGCGGAGTGCTACGGCGGCATGGCCGGCAACCGCACCGACCCCGGCAGCTGGTTCCGCCAGCCCAAGCTCACCGACCGTGTCAACGCCATCAAGGCCTTCTCCAGCAAGCTCACCGTCTATATCGATCCCACAGGCAAGCAGGTACGAGTCATTACGGCGGGCTGATTTTCTCCCTTTCCCATTCAAAAGGGGCGCGGCATAGCCGCGCCCCTTGCCTTTTTCTTCATTCTATCCTATCATAGCGGTGGGGCATTCTGCCCCATCGCTGTTATGATCTTGAGGTGAATACTATGAGTTTGTTCCGTTGTCCCCTGTGCGCCGCGCCTTTGACGCGGGGGGAACACGCCTATACC
>NZ_JBKVXZ010000015.1:0-32168 GCF_046973065.1 Flintibacter sp.
GTGCAGGACGGCGGGTGTCGCGCCCAGCAAAGTCTTTCCCCACAATTTCCGGCACCTGTTCGCCACGGCCTTTTACCGGGCAAGCCATGACATTGTGAAGCTAGCCGATGTGCTGGGCCACTCCAGCATCGAGACCACCCGCATCTATCTCCTGACTTCCGGGGCGGAACACCAGCGGCAGCTCGACCGGCTGGGACTTGTATTATAAAGGCAAAATCCACATTCCGTCAAAAAATTATGGAGATCAAAACTCCAAAACCATATATTACATAAAAATTTTACCACACCTTCTCTGTAAAGGCAAGCTCAGGCCCCACTTTTTGGCATCAAAATATAAGCCGCGAAAAGGAATGTTTTTGCGGCTTGGCTCATTGCGGCTTTTCCTGTCCTAAAAACAGGTGAAAAGCCGCTTTTAATCTGTTCCATCTCTTTTTATATGGCTTGTAAGAACAAGGAAATGGGACAGAATGTGGATTATGCCTTGAGGCGGTGGTGAAACTTGCAAACCTCTTTATACGACTACTGCATGGAGCGAAGTAAGGCGGCTCTGCTGACTCAGTGGCACCCGGCCAAGAATGGGGCGCTGACGCCACAGCAGATCGCCTATGGCAGTACGCGGAAGGTCTGGTGGATATGCGCCAAGGGACATATCTGGCAGGCGGCAGTCAATACCCGTACCGCCAACCACACGGACTGCCCCTACTGCGCGGGGCGGCTCCCCTGGCCGGGGGAAACGGATCTGGCCAGCCAATATCAGGATCTGGTCAAAGAATGGCACCCCACCAGGAATCTGCCCCTGACGCCGGAACAGGTTTTGCCTGGGAGTGAAAAAAAGGTCTGGTGGAAGTGTGCGCAGGGCCATGAATGGCAGGCGGAGATCCGCTCCCGCGTAAGCGGCTGCGGCTGTCCGGTCTGCAAAAACCGCTTTGTGGTCCCAGGGGTAAACGATCTGGCCAGCCGTTTTCCCGATTTGGCTGCGGAGTGGGACTCCGCAGCCAACGGCTCGCTGACACCCCGGGACGTCACCTTTGGGACCAAACGCAAGGTTTGGTGGCGCTGTGAAAAAGGACATACATGGTGTGTTTCCGTCCAGTCCCGTACCTTGGACGGGACTGGCTGCCCGGTCTGCGCCGGGCGGGTGATTATTCCGGGTGAAAACGACATGGCCTCCCTGTTTCCGGAGCTTGCCCGGGAGTGGAACCCGGAAAAAAACGGCACGCTGCGGCCCTCGCAGGTGACTCCCGCCAGCAAGCGGCGCGTCTGGTGGATCTGTCCCCTAGGTCATACCTATGCCGCCGCTGTGGGAGCGCGTACCGGGCAGGGGTCCGGATGTCCTTACTGCGCCGGCAAAAAGGTTTTGGCAGGATTTAACGATCTGGCAACGACACAGCCCTGCATCGCGGCCCAATGGCATCCGACCCTGAACGGCGCGCTGACGCCCCAGATGGTTACGGCGGGCTCCCACAAAAGGGCTTGGTGGACCTGCGCGGAGGGGCATATCTGGAAAGCTGTGATCTATTCCCGGGCAGGGCCGCAGCGGAGGGGCTGCCCCGTCTGCGCCGGGAGAGTCTGCCCGGAGCGGCAGGAACGATACCGGGGAATACTGGCGGGGATGGAATAAGATTGGACTGACCGGCCAATTCCCAGCCCAAACAATATAGTAACAGGAGGAACGAGAGATGAAAAAACGGTTATTGGCAAGTTTGATGGCCCTGTGCCTGATCGTGGGCCTGCTGCCCACGGCGGTGCTGGCGGTGGAGGAGCCGCAGGATCTACAGGAGGAGACGCCTGTCTCCGAGCCGGTCCCGACTGCTGCAGCAGATGGCTACACAGATTGGACCCATGACGATTCCCTGCCGACGAGCGGCACCTACCGGCTGACTACCAATGTAACTATTAAGCCTACATTTTCTGACTACGCAACTGTTAAATCCAGTTTGGTTCTGGACTTGGCCGGCCATACCGTCACGGTGAACGATGAAGCGGGCGGAGACTATGCCTACTTTGTAAATTCTTCGAATGCAAGTCTGGTAATTGAAGACAGCGATGGCGGTGGCAGGATCACCAATGCTGGAACAACTGACAGGATGTCAACTTTGATCCAAGTCAATAGCGGCAGCTTCGAGTTGAAGGGCGGCACATTAGAAAATACTTCTTCCATGGGCTATGCGCTCCATTTGAATTCCTCCAGCACAGCCACCCTTTCCGGCGGCACTGTGGTCAACACTGCAAGTGGTGGCCATGCGGCGTTTGTCAATTCGTCTGCCCGGTTGACCATGACAGATGGCGAGATCAAAAACACCGCGAACGGCGGGCATGCGGTTTATATCAATACCACAGCTGGCTTTACTATGGAGGGCGGCAAGGTCACTCAGGAATCTACAAATAGTTCTTCTGCCGCCATTTATTCGAATAGCAGAGAGACGCCTATTTCCATTTCCGGCGGAGAGGTCGAATCCAAGTCCATGGGCGTTTATGCCGCGTTTACTCCGGTCTCTGTGACCGGCGGCGCCTTCCGGACGGACAGCTATGCGTTCCAAACCCGCTATGCAACCATTGCTCCTGCGGAGGGTAACACAGTCAGCGTACACAGCGAAGGTGCTGTTTTCTATACGTTCAGTGAGTCAAACAACCAGATTGTGGACGGCAATTTTACGGCTCCCGCGCTGACAAAATCTTACACGCAAAATGATCAGCCGTCTACTTTGGCGGTTTCCGGCGGCACCTTTGATATTGGGAAGGTCGCTTCTGCGGGTGACAATTCCCAGATCACCATCAGCGGCGGCAAATTCACCAGCAAGGTTGACGATCAATACTTGGAAGAAGGCTTGACGCAGGGGCAGGATGGCACCGTTGGAGCACAAGACGATGTTTCTGTGGCTGAGCTTTGGAGAGACGGTGAGCAAATCAGCCGCCACCTGACTTTGGAAGAAGCGTTGGAGAACGCACAGAATAACGATACCGTGATGCTGGTCGCCGGGAAAGAGCTCTCTCTGACCAAGCCTGTTGAGATCATAAACAAATCGCTTACGCTGGACCTGCACGGAAGTACGATCAAGGCAGGCAACGGATTTTCGACTGCGAATGGTGCTCAGATTATCTCTGTAAAAGCAGGCGGTAATCTGACAATTATGGACAGCAGTGCCGACAAAAGCGGTGTGGTATCCGGTGCAAAATATGCTGTATATGTGGGTGGCGCAGGCACAAAAGTTGTTGTGCAGAGCGGCAAATTGATTGGCGACGGAAATGCGGTTCTTGTAACTTCTGGAGCTGCGCTGGAAGTAACTGGCGGAACCCTGACGGTAGCAAACCCTGCAACAAGCACTGAGCCTGCAATTCATGTTCAACTGGAGAGTTCTTTGAAAATTTCTGGCGGTGTGATTGTTGGCGGCCAAGGGACAAATGGCGGCGCAGTAAGTGCATTGTCCTCTACAGTGGATCTGAGTGGCAATGCGAAACTTACAGGATATTCAGGTATAGCACTGTTCAATGTGGATAGTAACTATGGACTCAGCAATGCTCCGGACGCTGTTTCTTCTGCTCTGACGATGACCGGAGGCGCAATAGAAGCAAAGGTCTTTGCGCTTTCTGGAAATTGCCTCCAGTCTGCAGGCAGTGTGGCTATGATTACTGGCGGCAGTCTGACATCAACCGAAGGAACTGCCATTTACTGGCCGATGGAGGGCGCGCTGACCATTGGCGGCAATGCGGTTGTCACCGGCGGTACCGGCATTGAGGCCAAGATGGGCACGATCACCATTCAGAACAATGCAAAGGTCATTGGCACGGCAGAGTATAGAGCTGATGAACCCACAAACGGCGGCTCTTCTCCGGAGGGCTCCGCTCTGTTGCTGTCCTCTCAGATGTACGGCACAGATGGACAGTATAAGACGGACAATCAGCTAAAGGTCAATATCACAGGCGGCACACTGACCAGCAATCAGGGCAATGCTGTGACGGTCTATAACACGGAGCAGAACGAGGTACAGACGGCGCAGGTCACTGTTTCCGGCGGCACATTCACGGCAGAAAAAGCCGCGGTCATCTCCGTGACCAAGGGCGGCAACACCGTGACCACCAACGGGAATACCCAGACCACCAGCAAGTCCAACACAACATTGACGGTCTCCGGCAGCGTGGCTCCTGCCTCTATCGACGCGAATGGCAGCACAGCTTATTTTGCTAACGTCACGCAGGCGATTGCAAGTCTGGCCCCCAACGCTACGGAAAAGACACAAATCTCTGTTTTTGGCAATTCCACAATTTCCACGGATGTAGAGCTGCAAGAAAACATCACTCTGGTGGTAGCGCCCGGTGTACAGCTGACCGCCGACGTGACCTCAGGTGAGAGTGAGATGGTGGTCATCACGGAGCAGGACGCAAACGGAAATACGGTCTATAAGCTCGTTGCAAAACCCGAAAATCCCGAACAAACCTATGTTGCCTCGATTACCGCAAACGGCCAGACCGCCTATTTTGATACCCTGGCGGCTGCTGTCAAAACGGTGCAGAGCGGGCAGACGATTACACTGCTGAAAAATAGCGATGCGGCAGAGACCATTACGATCTCCAGAGCGGTGACCTTTACGCTGGATCTGAAAACCTTTACCATGAAGGACACCATCGCTGCCGGAAGTGGATTTGTTCTCACCAGAAGCGGCAATACTTATACTGTCAGCGTCTATGTACCCCCTGTAACCCCGCCCGGTGGCGGTGGCAGCAGTGGTTCCAGCTCCAGCGGTGACTACATCGTCTCCGTGGACAAGACTACCCACGGTAAGGTGACCGTGTCCCCCAGCCGTGCGGATAAGGGCGACACCGTGACCATCACCGTGAAGCCTGATACCGGCTATGAGCTGGACGAGCTGACGGTCACCGACAAGGACGGTGACGAAATCAAGCGACCGAGAAGGATGACAACAAGTTTACCTTCAAGATGCCCGGCTCCAAGGTCACTGTGGAGGCCAGCTTCAAGCTGATCGAGACCGAACCTGAGAACCCGTTCACCGACATCTCGAAGAGCGATTACTTCTACGATGCAGTCCTGTGGGCGGCGGACAAGGGCATTACCTCCGGCGTGACCGATACCCTGTTTGCGCCGAACGTGTCCTGCACCCGCGCACAGATGGTGACCTTCCTGTGGCGGGCCAACGGCTCTCCTGTCGTGGATTACGCGATGAACTTCACCGACGTACCTGCGGATGCGTACTATGCGGACGCGGTACGCTGGGCGGTTTCCAAGGGCATCACTTGCGGCACCAGCGCAACCACCTTTGCGCCGGATATGACCGTGACCCGCAGCCAGACCGTCACTTTCCTGTATCGTGCGGCTGGTACTCCCGCTGTCAGCGGCGGCAGCTTTGCCGACGTGGACGCGAATGCTTACTATGCCGATGCAGTGGCTTGGGCGGTTGCCGAGGGAATCACCTCCGGCACCAGCGCAACCACGTTCAGCCCCAATGCCCCCTGTACCCGCGCCCAGATCGTGACTTTCATGTATCGGGACGCACAATAACCTTCAAAAGATATAAAAGAAGAGTACCCCTGCATGAAGTGGAGGGCGGAACGGCACAGCCGTTCCGCCCTCTTGTGCACTGCCGTTCAGTGGTGGATGCCCATTACAGCTCTGTCTCGCGCACATCTAGGGAGGGACTGCGGAAGTGGATCTCTGTGCACACGAAGGGAATGCAGTGATAAGTGCAACCGTCAAACATAGCGACGGATAGACAGACATGAGAAATCCGGATGGCGAGCAACGAACTGAAACACCATGCGGGGGGTCAGAAATGGGAATTGGCGATACAGAACTGCCGGGGTAGCGGGCTGTCCGTGCGGGAGTGGTGCCGCCAGTGGGGCGTCACGCCAACAACGTATGACCGATGGGAAAGAGAGGTTCTGTCCGGGATTGGGAGAAAAGACGCCGGGGGCCATTCTGGGACTGCATTTGTGGAACTGCGAGGGCCACAGCCGTTGGAAAACGTTTCAGAATGTATCGAAACACTCAACATTGGGGGTGAGAGCATTGATCTGTATCAGGAAATGGGACCGGAATTGCTGCGAACATTGGTAGAGTTGCTGAGACGATGATGAACGATTTTACCGAAGCGGATAAGGTGTACATCGCCTACATTGCACTGGTGCGCTTACTACAGACATCACAGAGTTTTCTGGAGAGATAGTTTCAAGGCAGTCTTTTTCACAGCGCATCCGGCTGCTGGATATATTCTTCTTTGCTGATCCGGCCTTCCACAAAGGCATCCTTCAGCCGCTGGGTAGCGGCAACCTGTCGGTTCCACCAGTTCATGGAGATGGTCCCCCGCTGCTTGTGTGCCTTCAGATTGTTGTAAATGCGCGAGTATTTCTTTCTGGATTCGCTGTTCTGATTTGCTGCCTTCTCCTTTTCATGGGCGACGATCATGCGGCAACTCTTGCCTTTCGCATCAGAAATTTCCTGGCTGCAGTACATGGCATTGTAGCCGCCGACGGTCAAAAATCACTGTCCACAGTAGGCGCAGTGTCGAGGTAAATTTCCGGGGGCCATCACTTTATGGGAGTCTACATAGAGAAAACTGCCTAGCTTCTCAAAAGTCATTCTTTCCGCAAGACAAGGCAGGCCTGTCTCGGAATCTCGGCTGTGGACAAAAGCAAGAATGACGGGATGCGCATACTCCGGCGTATCCAGATCAAACATCAGAGCTTCATCGCTGTATTTCTCCCGATTCTGGATCATCCCTGCAGTAATCGTCAAATGCCTCTGCACACGCTTCCCATTTGCGGGATGGCAGTTCTTCAAAGTAGTCTTCTAGCATTCGGTCAATGTTTTGCTCAAAGAGTTTCAGTTCCCGCTCCAGCGTTTCCAATCGGGGGATCCACTGCTGAAACGCGGTATGGCAATCCGTCTTCAGTGTCAGGATCTCGTCCATGACCTCCGCTGAATTTCGCCAATCCAGGATGACTGCCTAAGCATGATATTCATCTCAAATCAGTCGATCATATACCGGCGGCGTCAGCTTTTGTTAAAGAACACCGAAGGCCTCATATGCCATCGCCGCGCTGGATGCGTCTCTGGCGGTCAGAAATACCCCGTTGTTCTTCCTTCATATGTGCAACAGAAGACCGGAATTCCACTATGTTCGGGATCTTGTCCAACGCTTCCGCAACAAAGAATCCAAGAGGATAAGATCGGCCGCCAAGTACGCATTCTCTGGAAGTGAACTCCACCGCAAACAGATCGACTGCGTCACCATAGGTTATGCCGTGTAACATATTCATACTCCTGCACACCCGATTGAATTTTTAAATTGTACCCGATATGTTCTGGGGCAATTGTGGATTGTCTCTGGAACATGGTACAATCCTATTGCACCCGATATTATATTTTAATCCGGTGTGCAACGGTGGAAAATCCCTGCCGGAGAAGTAATACATCAGAGAAGAGGAACTACGTATGGTATGGCAAGGAGCAGAAATTTGTGAGGAAGGAGGGGGGGGAGAACGGGGGATTCCGCAGCAAAAGGAAAGAAAGCTGCTGCAACAGTCCAGTGGTGCGCCGCGTTCCGAAAAACGCAGGCTCCATCTGCAAACAGCTTAATAGAGAGGATTCCCAAATACAAGATTTTTCTTTTGTAAATTTTGAAAGGAGCACGGAGGCGCTCTGTGCCGATTCTTGGTGAACGATTCTACCAAATGAGCAATGCAATCTTCTACTATAATGTGAAGGCAACCGGATGAGTTATCCTATTCATGGTATTTACCCACGCTTTTTATGGGAGCAATGGGTCGTGGGGACGGAGATAGAAGCCCCTCCGTTGCTGGAGCCGCTTTTTAAAATTAACTACCAAAATTTTAGCCCTAAAAAAACTTGCTGGGGATCTTGCCGCGCACCGGCATCTCATCGACATAATAACAGTTGTGCAAGATGGACAGGACCGCTTCGACTCCGTTTCGTACTCTTCTCCAATGTTGGAAGTCTTCTGCCGTTATGAGTCTCTGCTGGTTCGCGCACCCTATAGCGGAGTGGGATAACACGATCAGACCGGAATATTTTCTGAGTTTTGGATGGCAGTGTTCAAAATGCGGGCATTGAGAACAAGAGTCATTTGGGAAATATGTCTTCACTTGGTTGCTTGCAGAACTATATTTGCGGCGGAGCGGCTTATAGCCGACAGAGTGCTGCAGAATCTGTTCGCCACCCTCGCTGATCTCAAAATCAGCGCAGATATCTGGTACCGGCATTCCTTTCAGACTTGTGCTGATCAGCTTTATATTCTTTTTTGCTGCGGCATTCCGATGCATTTGGCCCGAATATTCTCCATCTATCACAATGAAAGCGGGGGACTCTTGAAACTGTAGCTGTTCAAGGTGAACGTGCAGAAAACGAGAATTGGAGTAGATATTTGCTTATACTGGTAATCTATGATGAGAAAACCGCTATTACTGACCGTTTCAACGATATTCGCCATATAACCAATGTGTTTTTTCCAGACTTGGCACTGAAGGTGGCCTCTGGGCTGTCCGGTTTTGAAGAGCTGTCGGTTTCGGTGATTCTTTCCCTTTGATCCGCAGCCTGCGTCTTCCGTTGTCAATAATGGGTTGCTCATCCAAACACCGCAGCAACAACCGGTGTTCTTTCACATGGCGGTATTTTTCCTGACAGCTGGCCAACAATATATCCGCATCTTTGATGATTGCTGCCGTCCTGGTGTCAACGCCAATATTTCTGCTGTGGTAAATGATAAAATTGCAGTTGTCCGGGTCGATGTAGTACTCAAGGCTGGACAGATTACTCGTATTCGTAGCAGCGGCGAAACTGGGATAATGTTTTGTCGCTTAACGGCTGCTCTTCAAAACTGATCGTACGCGGTGCGTATTGATAGTGGATGTCAAACATCAAATTCCCGACCACTTCGTCATCAGGGAGGTCAAAGAGTTCTTTGATGATCAGTGCTCCAACAATGATGTTTACTGGAATATTGGGTCTGGATGCATGATCAGAGTACAAAATACGAAAGCGTTCTCCGCTGATCGCAGGGAAAATCTCATCGGAAAACACTTTTGCCCACGATTCTTCCAGACATTTTCTTTCCCGTTCCGTCAGACGAAAGATGCGGTCAAATAGCGAGAGCTGCTGGCTGTGATTTGCTTTGTATGACATGAAAACACACCACCCGTGTTTTCTTCTATTATATCATATTTTTTACATTTTTCGCCTGAAACCCTCTTGAATAACCTTTTGCCCCAACATCATGATTTGATACCAATCCCGCTGGCGGTAACAGTTACCTGCTCTGCTGCGCCGAGCAGAAAGATCTGTGCTGGCCCAGCATCAAGAGTATCGTACAGCACTGCAACTGTTCAGAAAACGCTGCACAGAATGCGGTCAGGCAGTTGGTGGAACGCGGATTCATCTGCAAGGTGGCAACCAAGCAGGTGCGCCGTGACGGAAGCTAGCGGCAGAGGAACAACCACTACTACTTTCTGCCGCAGCCTGTGTTTCTCACAGCAGACCACCGTACAAGTACGGGGCTGCCACAGGAGATGGCGAGGAAGTGTATCAATAAGACGAAGGATAACAAGGAAAAGCACTTGAGCCCTCCCAGGGTTTGAGTCGGATTTAGGCCGCTTTTGACGCTCTGCGGAGGACAGCACAGGACCCCCGCTGGAGTTCAACGAAGTGGGGCCGGTGGGAAGAAGCGGAATGAGCGAGTTTTAGCCCTTTTGGGTGGAAATGAGGGATATGGAGCTTGTGACAACGAAAGGCTGGATAAAGGCCTGGGTCATCGCCCAATGTCATCAAGTTAAGAGCCGGAGTGAATACCCTGGTTTTTAACGTTCACTTTTTTGAGCATTTTCCAAAAAATTGCATGAAGTAGATTGCTGCTTTCTGTGTCCTTCTCTTGGAAACGCTTAACTTAATGACATCGGGTCAACGCTCCGATTTTGACAAGGTACTTCTGTCTGCAGTGCGGGCAGTTCCAAAGACCTCTGGAGTTAGCAGAAATGGGGTCAAAAACAGCAGAGAAAAGAAACTCTGCGGTCGTTATCCCGTTGCGCTTACGACCGCAAGAAAAAACTAGAGGTCAACCCTAAGAGAGGAGGCCTTTATGAGCCAAAAAGAGAAATTCGTCCTCTACCTGACGCCGAAGATGAAAGCGCGGCTGGAGCGACGTTATCAGGAAGCGGCAGCCGCAGTCTCGCCGGATTTATCGAGAACGCCATCAACTTCTATCTGAACTATCTCAGCGCCAACAACGCCGGCATGTTCCTGCCGTCCTCAGTGCAGTCCTATCTGGATGGCCGGCTGGATCAAATGGAAAAGCGAGTGGCAGCGCTGCTCTACAAGCAGTCCGTGGAGCTGGACATGGGTATGAGTATTCTCGCGGACTGCGTCAATCTGGACGAAGCGTATCTCCGGAAGAAAAGCGCGGAGAGTGCCGCTCGCGTGAAGAAGCTCAGCGGCCATCTGCAGCTGGAGCAGATGGCAAAGCGTGCACAGGAGCAGCGGGACAGTGATGATGGATGGCAAGACTGATCGTCAAGAGCCCATACATCCAGTGCGGCAAGCAGAACGCCGGTAGCTATCTTCGCTATATCGCGACGCGGGAGCGGGTGGAGATTATCCCGGATGACCGTCCGCCTACCCGCAAGCAGGAGCAGCTCATCACAAAGCTGGCGAAAGACTTCCCGGATGTGAAAGAGCTGCTGGAGTACGAGGACTACGTGCAGAAGCCTACAAAGGCCAACGCCTCGTCGCTCATCACGCTGGCGCTGGAGGAACACTGGAAGCAGGTGCAGCAAACGGATGGCTATCTGAAGTACATCGCAACACGTCCTCGTGCGGAGCGTCTGGGTGACCACGGCCTGTTTGGCGACGCGGATCATGTGGACTTGGACGCCGCCATGTCCGAACTGGGGCACTACACCGGCAACGTCTGGACGCACATCCTCTCCATGCATCGAGAAGACGCGGAGCGTCTAGGTTACAACAACGCGCAAGCATGGCGGGCACTGCTCCGTGCCCACCGCAACGATATCGCGGCAGCCATGCACATCCCGCCCCAGGACTTCCGCTGGTACGCGGCGTTCCGCAATGAAGGACACCATCCACACATCCACATGATGGCGTGGTCAGTGAAACCGGGACAGGCTCACCTCGACCGGGATGGCATTCGATCAATCCGGTCACAACTCACAAATGATATCTTCCAACAGGAACTGCTCCACGTCTATGAGCAGAAGTCAGTCTCACGGGATGAACTGGTGAAAGAGAGCAGGAAAGTCATGCTGGAACTGTCCCGCCAGATGCGGGATACAATCTGTGAGCATACTCAGGCAGAGCAGATGATTTGGAAACTGTCCCAACAGCTGGGTGAGGTCAAAGGCAAGAAGTCCTACGGGTATCTCCCGCGGCCCATGAAGCGGCAGGTGGGTGAGATCGTGGATCAGCTGGAGCAAATCCCCATTGTCAACGAGTGCTACCAGAAATGGTGGGAGCTTCAGTGCCAGGTGAATGAGTTCTACTCGGGGAAGAAACAGCAGCGGCCCCCGCTGTCAAAGCAGAAAGAGTTCCGGGCCATCAGGAACGCGGTCATCCGGGAGGCGGAGAAAATCCGTCTGGGCAAGATCACCTTCGAGGACGAGAAGATGGAAGAGCGGGGCGAGTGGGTGGAAAACTGGGAGGTCTCCCACGATTGCCTACGGCTGCGGGCCAGGATTGAAGGCAATAAGCTGCCACTGGAGCAGCGAGATGAGGCAGCAGAGGATCTGGAACGGCTGGCGGAGTACGGTGACGTCCACGCTCAGTACTTCCTGGGACTGCTGTACCGGGACGGCGGCCTGCTGTTGCCAGACACAGAACGAGCGACTCACTGGCTGGAGCTGGCGGCAAGACGAGATCTGCCAGCAGCCCAGTATGCTCTCGGCAAGCTGTACCTCACAGGCAACGGCGTTCCCAAAGACGAAGAAGCGGCCCAGAACTGTTTCCGGATGGCGAATGCGTTTGGTCATCCCTATGCTCAGTATGTTCTGGAACGGCAGGAGCAATGGCAGCGGCCGCAACTCCTGATGACGGTGAGCCGTCTGCTCTACCACATGAGCAACATCTTCCGGGACAACGTGCCTGCTGTGCCTGCGCAGCCGCGGTTGCACATAGACCGCAAGCGGATGCAGGAACTCCAGGAGCTGCGGATCGCTCTGGGTCACCAGCCCGACGACCATGAAGAAGAGCAGACACAGACCTGGTGCGGCATGACCATGAAGGGATGGTAAGAGTCCGCGCTTCATAAGGCCAAGCTACAATTTCTACGGATAAATAGCTATGACGAGGAATTTTATTAAAAAAGTAAGGGGGGGCAAGTGCCTTAGCACTTGCCCCCTTAATAATTTATAAATTAGCAGTTAATTGGTAGTGGAGGATTCTGTTTTGTGTTGATTCTCGATAGATTCTTTTACCATTTGGGCAATATTCATTGGAGGCAGTATAACAGGATCTACTTCCGGCTGTGCTGTCAACAGAGATATTTGACTCCTAATATATGGGAAGACAATGGCAATAGCATTTTGTTGAATTAAAATATCTGAATCTTCCACAGCTTCCGATATTTGAAAATATCCAGATGCTCTTACTACAAAGTTATATTCATCTTTTTTTGTCCCTATTATGCGAATACTGGATACAAACTCACCATTTTCTCTTTTATTGAAAGCAAATCCAAACTCTACTTGTAAATCATTTTTGCTTTTAAAATTAACACGATTGAATGTTATTTCATCAAAAAGTAAATGGTTCAGTTTTAAAATACAATTATTTTCCATATTCATACTAAAACTCCTAATACCACTTAAACTACTTTCACGCAGCTGAAATAGTTGTATCTAATCCTATGAAATAATTTGAATGGGGCGCAGAAGTAGTAGCTATACTTCCGATATCAATTGAACCTGAATTAAAGAATACATCTGATGGACTGTAAGAT
This sequence comes from Flintibacter sp., assembly GCF_046973065.1. Lineage (NCBI taxonomy): Bacteria > Bacillati > Bacillota > Clostridia > Eubacteriales > Flintibacter > Flintibacter sp. The sequence goes on from NZ_JBKVXZ010000015.1 coordinate 12,975, forward strand.
TTTCCGACGTTTAATAGGGAACTAATATCTATATCAGGAATTGTTTCGATTAAATCTGTGCCCTCGGTAATATTAGATAGTTTCTCCCTAATTTTCGACAAAAAGGAGTCTCTGAGACGTAAATTGGTGATATCAGGATAATTTGCAGATTTAAAAAAATCATATGCTTCATTATGTTTCAGCAGAATTCGGCATCCATAGTTAAACATCAAATCCACCTCTTAATTTAATGATCCAACGTATTTTTCAGTTAGCGTTGTATCAATCAAATCTATTCTCATTGGAACTGTATCTGCATATCTTAAATCTTCCCTTTTAGGATAGGTTGTAAACCCAGCGTCTAAATACCATTGAACCTTATCATCAAGTGCATCAAGAACCAAAAATCTAATGGGTAAAATTTTCGACAGCTTTTCTGCATCAGAAATAAGTCTAGCCAACACTCGCGTGCCAATGCCGTTTCCCTGAACACGACGATCAATTGCAATATATGAAATTTCGAGAGCAGCATATTCATGATCTGTTACATAATAGTCGTTAGCCTCATCGCAGAGAACGACAAGTTTAATCATACAATTTCCAATCAGATAACCATCAACATAGATATTATAAGCTAAGCCTTGCTTACATATGGTTTTACTATAAGCATCTTTAATCCGATCATCAATGCTTGCAATACCACATGATATAGGTGATGAAGAAGGAATATCTTCCCTCATAACAGCAAGTCGTAACTCTGACATTGTTATACCACAGCCTTAAAACAACTTAGTTTAATAATGATACAGTGTTTTCTCATTTTTTTCAATAGAAAACAATATAAAGTAACCTGGATTTAATGCCTTTGTGTTGATATATTAAGATGACATTTGAATGCACCCTACAATTAATAGCCTATTTTAGGAAGAGATTGCACATGAATATGCACATATATAAAAGTTCTAAGAGTTACTATCAACAAACAATCGAATATTTACTTATTGTAAACGGCATAAAGGGAATGAACTTCCAGACTTAAGAAACTGACTGATTTTTGCAGCCTATATAATTTTTAAAAATCCGATTAGATAGATACAATGGTTAGGAAACACTTAATGTTTTTGCAAAGTAACAATAAATGTAACTCTTTTTAAAAGACACTCAAAGAAAAGACATTAAAATATTATCTATATAACTAGGGCATTAGTAAATGCAATATTAGAGAATTATTATAATGGATTATAAATTTATCGGTTAAAAGTCTAAATGAGAATGGTTGGTTATCTTTGCTTCAGATGGAATTTTATCTAAATCCCTCAAAATTTGCGCCACAGTAAACAATAGTAAGTCCCTGCCCCTCGAACCACGCAAATGATAATTCTTTCTGAACTGTGGTCAAAATCCCTGGATATTCTCCGTGTCTTACGGTATTGTGTGTCGCTGATAGGAGGCGATACACGTGAACGACTATATGCAGGCGCTGCACCAGCGGTTCTTCCGGGAACCGGAGTGTGCGGACGTGTGGGAAGAGATCGAGGCTCTCCGGCAGGAACTGCGGGAGACCCTTCAAAAACCGGAGCGGCGGAAGCTGCTGCGGCTGGTGGATGCACAGAATCTGCTCCGGGAAGAGACGTCCCTTGCCAGCTTCATGGCCGGGTTCAAACTGGCCTGGGGACTGGCACAGGAACTGGAGGCAGACGGGCTGTACTCCTTCGAGGATGAAGAAGAGGACCGAGTCTGCCGGCGGGAGGAGGTGTAGTCCATGGGAAAGCGCAGACCGTCCGGAGACGGCATGGTCCGCAAGCGGGAGGATGGCCGCTGGGAGGGACGCATCGTGGTGGGCCACAAGGAAAACGGAGACTCCATCTTCCGCTATGTGTCTGCCGGGAGCCAGAAAGCCCTGGCGGAAAAGCTCCACCGGGAGATGAGCACCTACCGGGGCGTGGACCTCACCGAGAACAGCCGCATGACCCTGGGGGAGTGGCTGGACCAATGGCTGGAGGAGCTGGTGGCACCCTCCGTGCGGGAGAGTACCCTGGAAGGCTACCGCCATCATATCCAGTATCACATCAAGCCCCGGCTGGGCAGCAAGCCCATCAGCAAGATCACCCCGGACGATGTCCGGAAGCTGTACCGGGATGTCCAGAATCATGGCCGTATCCGGGAGGACCCGGAGTATGGACACGCCCTGTCCGCCTCCAGCGTCCGCCGTCTCCATGGGGTGCTGTACCTGGCCATGGACGCGGCAGTGCGGGCACGGCTCATCCCCTTGAATCCCACCCAGGGCGTCACGTTGCCCAAAAAGGAGACAGCTCCCAGAAAGATCCTCAATGACGCCCAGCTGGAGCGGTTTATGGAGGAGATTCGGAAGGACCCCATCTGGTATGACTTCTTCTACACGGAGCTTACCACAGGCCTGCGGAAAGGCGAGATTTGCGGCCTCATGTGGTCGGACTTTGACAGCAAGCAGGGAACTCTCTCCGTCCGCCGCACCATCCACCGCCGGAGGGGAGGAGGCGTCACCACAGGAGCCACCAAGACGGGAGCAGGAAAGCGGGTCATCACCCTGCCGCCTAGCACGGCAGAACTGTTGCAAAAGCGGAAGAAGCGTTCCTACTCCCAGTGGATCTTCTGCCACCCGCTTCTGCCGGAGCAGCCCCTGCCGCCGGACATGGCACACAACCGGATGAAGACCCTGCTGAAGCGGGCAGGACTGCCGGAGCTGCGGTTTCATGACCTCCGACACACCTTCGCCACCCACGCGCTGGCCAGCGGCGTGGATGCTAAGACTCTCTCCGGCATCCTGGGCCACACCAAGGCCAGCTTCACCTTAGACACCTACGCCCACGTCACCGGCGATATGCAGCGGCAGGCGGCCCAGGTGATGGACACCTTTATGACCGACATCTTCGGAAAGGAGCTGACACCATGGCAAAGCGGAGAAAGCCCGGCAGCGGCAGCGTCCACCTGAGAAAGGACGGCCGCTGGGAGGGGCGGTGCGTGGTAGGCTACGACCAGCGGGGCTATCCCAGGACGAAGAACTGCCTGGCCAAAACAAAAGGGGAGTGCCTGCGGAAGCTGAAAGCCCTGCGGGAGCAGTGCCGCCCTCCGGAGCAGCCCAAGGAGATCGAATCCGGCATGACCTTTGGGGCGTGGCTGGATCACTGGTATCAGACCTGCTCTATGCCCGCTCTCCGGCCCAGCACCCAGCAGGAGTATGAGCTGCGGATCTACCGACACATCATCCCGGCCCTGGGAGAGATCCCCCTGAACAAGCTGACAGAGGCAAACCTCCAGCAGTTTTACCACCAGCTCAAGCACGGCGGGCGGCTGAATAGAACGGACCTCTACGGTCCGGGACTGTCCGACCGTTCCGTCCGGGGCTGCCACATCACGTGCCGGGCGGCGCTGGCCCAGGCGGTGGAGGAGGGGCTGATCCCCATGAACCCCGCCGAGGGCTGCAAGCTGCCGGGGGAAGGGAGGCGGGAGATGCAGGTGCTGACCCGGGAGGAGATGCAGCGCCTTTTGATTCAGGCCAAGGAGGATGGCTGCTACGAGCTGCTTCTTCTGGAGTTGTCCGCAGGACTGCGGCGGGGAGAGCTGCTGGCCCTCCAATGGGATGACCTGGACCTGGGGACCGGTGAGCTGCGCATCAGCAGACAGGTTTCCCGGGTGCGAGGGAAGCTGACAGTGTCCCAGCCCAAGACGGACGCCGCCGTCCGCACCATCGTTCTCTCGCCCGCTGTGACGGAGCAGCTGCGGCGGTACCGGAAGCAGGTGGATTCCCGCTGGATTTTTCCGTCCCCCAAAAAGGAGGATGCTCCCCGGGATCCGGCGGCAGTCCGGAAGCTACTGAGCCGGGTTCTGAAACGGGCCCAGTGCCATAAAGTCCGGTTCCACGATCTCCGGCACACCTTCGTGACCACGGCGCTGGAGTACGGCATGGACGTGAAGACCCTCTCGGCGGTGGTGGGGCACCGTTCCTCCAGCACTACCCTGAATGTCTACACCCACGTGACGAAAGCCATGGAGCGGCAGGCAGCGGCCAAAATCGACCAGGGGATTGGGAAGCAGGAGGTGCCGCCTGAGAAAGCCCAAGAGGCAAAGCATCCAACCATGACCACTTTCCGGGCAGACCCTGGGAAGCGGCGTAAGCCCGGCACCGGCTGCGTCCATCAGATCGGTGACCACCTCTGGGAATGACGGTATTCCCCCAGAGGGCCGGACGGCAAGCAGCGCTCCCGAAACGTCTACGGCCACACCCCAGAAGAGTGCGAGGAAAAGCTGAAAGTCCTGATTGCAACCATGAAAGCGGAGATCCAGGCGGAGCGGAGGCAGCTCCGGAAAGCAGGGAACCGGCCATGAAAGCGAAAAAAGAAACTCCCGCGGATGCGGGAGTTTTCCTGTCTGTGGTATTTCTGTGGTCAATCAAAAACAGCAAAAAATCGGGGCACTAGAAAGACACGAAAAAGTTGTGAAAGTGAAAGAAAAGAACCTGATTTCAAGGGAAATCGGGTTCTTTTTGGTGGAACTACTGGACTCGAACCAGTGACCTCCTGCGTGTGAAGATCCGTCTGGATATCAAACGCCTGCTATTGGGCGCTTTCCGGTACTTTTTGCTCCGGTTTTTCAGAACAGACAGGAGGTCATTGTCCACTGCGTCCACCCGCTGATATTCGGATATTGGTCAGCGTATTGGTCAAATCCCCGGCTCCACTCATTGGGCGGAGCCGGGGACTTTTTCCGCAAGAGGTAGTCTTACTGCCGTGATCGTAGCTTGCAACCAAGAAAATGTCAAGCACTGTTTTCAGTTCAGGCAACTTGCTATGCACCGTCCCTACCGCACCGTGTGGAGAGGAAATGTATCAACAAGATGAATGATAACAAAGTTTGGATAGGGCAATGGATTTGAGTAACTGTCAAACCTCCGGTGTATAAAGAGGCCGCCATCTCAGCGCTTAGGCAATGAGATGGCAGTCGGCAGTTCCATTATGGTCTTGAAATTTTGCATCTCCGCGGCGCATTTACAAGGAGGGAAAATTTAGCCTATGCATTATCTGTCCGGCTCAGCCCCGGTGTGTCGTTCGGGAGCCAAGCTAGGTAGTGGTATGGGCTCAACTCTTTTACTTTGCGGTCTAAATCAAACTGCAGATCATAACGCTGGATTGAGCACCAGTGGGGACGTTTACAAAGTGCCAGTTCTTCCTTGCCCGTCATAGGCTTTATGTTGTGCTTGACACGGTTGTTGGAGAGTTTCAGCCTGTCGTCCTCCAGATAGTGTACTAGATAGAGTTACTGTTCCCACAGAAGTGCAGTGCCTTACCCCAGGCAGGCTTGGGGGCAGTTTTGGGGAACTGGCCTTATTTGTCCATACCAATCAAACGTCCAGAACTGGAGAAACCAGTTCTGGACGTTTAATATGTCCCATTCCCGGCGTCAGTTCCATGAGGGACTGCTCCAGCTGAAACAGTCGGTGCAATCCATCACCAGTTGCCGCTATAGGACCCTGTCGATTCTCTTTGAACAGTGTCTGTAGCGTCTCATCAAATTTTTGCTTAGCGTGAACCCAGCAGTCAGCCGGAGGAATCCTTACGAAATGCTTCTACGTGCCCGCATTCCGGATTAGCTGGTACTCATACAGGGCAATGGGATGCCGCGCAGCCGCTGGTTCGGTAGAGCCACGTGTAGGACTTGCTGGCAGAATTCCGCTTTGTTCCTTCAGCACCTGCAACGTGGCCTCGTCCCCGTGTATCACATTTTTCCAACACAGTCTCCACCAGGGAACAGCTCAGCGCACACAGGCTGCAGCCAAGTGCCTGAGGCCTGCAGAATCCTGTTAGCCACGGCCTGCTGGGGCGGCTTCGGACCTTGCCAGTGAAAATACTGTTCCAGACGGCATAGCGGTGAGTACATGACGAATTTCTAATTCATGATGCGCGCCGCCTCCGGGGAGGTAAAGCTGCCTAGGCAGAGCACCGGCTATTTAGGTGTCTTTCGGAGATTGCTGTTACCCATTTCTGTAGCTACGCCTGTGATCCAATTTGATTGATGTCACGGCTATTACCTCCTGTGCACAACGGCAATAATGCTGAAACATTACACGACCTTCCAGTACTATTATCTCAAGGAAGTCTGCCCGCCTGCACCTTTGACCGTTATGGTGTAGAGATGCCAAAAAATAGCAGAGGGGAAAGCATTTAATTGCTTCCCCCTCTGCCGTACAAGATCCTGCGGGCAGCTTGTCCGCTCATTACCACTGACCAATCGGTTTGCAGGAGTGAGACAGGCAATGCCACCTTTTAAAGCAAAGTTCTTTCGGCTTTTTCAGTGCCGACGCGAAAACGATTCCGGCATTGCCGGGCCGGGCCCAACTCTGATGCGCTTTCATCATCAGCGTGGCCGTTCCACTGGGACAGCGAAACCGCAGGCGTATCCTTGATCAGAGACGATTCCCTTCCAGGGATCCTTACACCGGCAGCCGAAAAGACATCCAGATTATTCTGTGTAAATAACCTTCACATGCTCCTGTTCCAGGCGTTCCAGCAGCCGCTCATTGGTAATGGGCTTGGAGGTAATAATGCCAGTCAGCTCTCTGAAATCAGCGAAGAGATTGACGCCCATGATATGAAATTTGCTTTCATCCAGCAGGGCGTAAACCTCCCGGGCGGAGCGGACCATCTGCCGCTTGACAGCAAACTGGAACGGAGAGACCACCGTCAGACCCGTGATTCCCCGAACCCCGGAGGCGCCGATAAATGCCTTTTCTACCTGATGCGAAGCAAAAAACGCCACCGCATCATCATCCACCAGCGCCATGTCCTCCAGCATTCCGCCGCACATAAATACATTTACATTGGTTGCGTTGAATGTATATGCAACAGGAATGGAATTTGTGATTACGGAAAGGTGACTCCGGTCCCGCAGATTTTCTGCCAGAGCAAGCGTCGTGGTCCCCGCATCAATAATGATGGAATCATCTTCGCGAACCAGGGCTGCCGCAGCTTTGCCAATCCGCTTTTTTTCTTCGTCATGCATCGCATCCCGCATCTCATAGCTTGGCGCTTTGCGGATGTCTTCCAGGAAAATTCTGCCCCGGGCCTTTCGAATCTTTCCCGCCTGTTCCAATGCAGTAATATCCCGCCGGATAGTCGCAGGGGAGGCCGGCAGCATCTCCAGTAATTCGTTGACAGAAATGCTGTGCGTTTCTTTCATGGCTTCCAAAATTTGAATCTGCCGGTCTCCACTTTTCATGGTTGTCCCTCCCCGTCTATTGCTCAAACCATTTTTAATCATTATATATGATTTTCCAATCATATACAACGCTCATTTCCAAAAAAAATGAGCGATTCAGACATTCTTCTCACGTTTTTTACGGAGCAGAGGGCTGACGATGGGCCACAGCAGGGAAATCACAGAAATAATAATGAGCACAAGGGAAATGGGACGCGTAAAGAAGATCGACCAGCTGCCATCCGAAATGGTCAGGGCCCGCTGCAGATTCTTCTCCGCCAGATTACCCAAAATCAGGCCAAGGATAATGGGAGGCATGGGAAAATCGCACTTGATCAGGAAATACGCCACAACGCCGAAAATCATCATCATGAAAATATCCAGGATGTTGTTGTTCAGCGCAAAGGTACCCACAACGCAGAAGACAAACACAATGGGAGTAAGATAGGTATTGGAGACATTTCCAATTTTGGCAAAGCCCCGAATGGCTCCGTAACCCAGCACGCACATGCAGATATTGGCCAGGAAGAGCCCCACGATAATCGTATAAACCGTGCCGGTCTGATCCGTGAACAGCGTGGGCCCCGGAACCACACCCTGCATCATCAGGGCGCTGAGCATGACAGCCGTGCCAGCGTCACCGGGAATGCCAAGCGTCAGCAGGGGAATCAAGGCACCGCCGGAAATTGCGTTGTTGGCCGCTTCAGGAGCAGCAATGCCCTCCGGAACACCCTCTCCGAACTTTTCCGGATGCTTGGACCAGCGCTTTGCCTCGTTATATCCAACCCAGGAAGCAATGTCGCCGCCGGTTCCGGGAATCGCTCCAATTATCGTACCAATGATGCTGGAACGAAGGATGGTGGGAAAGGTCGCCTTAATATCCGACCAGGTGGGCAGAATCCTCTCCAGTTTCGCTTTGGAGGTGGGTTTGCCGTTTCCGCCGCCATCTTCAATATTGCTCAGTCCCTGGGAGAACGCATAGAGGGCAATCAGAGTGGGGACCATGGCGATGCCGCCCATCAGGTAAACAGATCCAAAGGTGAATCGAGCCGACCCTGTCAGGGAATTCATGCCGATCGTCGCCATCATCAAGCCCAGCACAGCGCCAATCAGCCCCTTGATCACATTCTTGGAAGAAATGCTGGTGACCATGCTCAGGCCGAACATTGCCAGAGCGAAATATTCCGCAGCGCCGAATTTCAGGGCGAACTTGCTGAGCAGCGGCGCCGTCCACAGCAGCATCACCGCGCTGAACAGGCCGCCGAATGTGGATGCCATGGTGGAAATACTGATGGCGCGTCCCGGCTGGTGCAGTTTTGTGGCCATGGGATACCCGTCCAATACTGTGGCGGCAGAGTTTGCGGTACCGGGTGTTTTAATCAGAATTGCCGTAATGGATCCGCCATAAATGGCACCGCAGAAAACGCCCAGAAGCATCAGCATACCGGCGTTTCCGTCCAGAGACAGGGTCAGCGGCATCATGATGCTCAGGCCCATGATGGAGGACAGGCCGGGCATGGCGCCCACCAGAATTCCTATCAGGGTGCCGAAGAAGACTACGCCAATGTGATACGGCTGCAACACATATGTCAGTGCGGCCAATAAATTTTCCATCTGTCGTTCCTCCTTTCATTACAGCACACTGCCGCTGGGGAGAGGCAAGTTCAGCAAAATGGCAAACACCACATAGATGAACACCAGCACGCCTACTGTAACACCAATCAGCATGAATGGCCGTCTTTCACCCATCAAGATCATAATAGCGGGAATCATAAAGGCAGAGGCAATCATGAATCCGAAAAAATTCAGTATGACGCAGAATACCAGCATAATGGCGATGCCGGTCAGAACTCGCTTGAGCCCGGGGCCCATCGTAAAGGGCGCTTTTTTCTGGGTGCGGTCTGTAAGGCTCTGGATCAGCAGGAGGACGGCCAACAGGATCATGCAGACCGCCAGAACCTTTGGCCAGGTTCCCGCACCCATGCCCCCGTCTACTGACGGCATTTTCGAAGCACTGAGGAACATGGCAACTGACATGAGAATCAGAACAATAGAGATCCCAATATTATACTTTTTCAAATGTAATTCCTCCTAAAAAAGGGGAGCCCGCACGCATCGAACGCAAGGGCTCCCCCTTTCAAATGGGGCTTAACCGATCAAAGAGGTGTAGTAATCCTGCTGGCTGGCAACAAAGCTCAGCATGTCTTCATTACTCATCTCCTCAACAGGCTGGAAGAAGAAGCCTTCCTGTGTCGCTCTATATGCATCAGAAACAGCAGCGGGAGCAAAGGCCTCCTGCAGGAACGATACGATGGCGGGGTCCGTGTCGGCGCTTACAGCCAGCATGATCCAGCTGTTCACCTGCATGTCGGCCAGTTCCTCATACAGCTCGCCCATGGCGGGGACATCGGGATAGGTGCTCAGGCGCTCATTGGAGGTTACAGCCAGGGGCACAATATTGCCGCCGTCCATCTGCCCCACAGCCGCGCCGGAGGCGGTAATGGCGGCCTGAACTTCGCCGCTTACCACGGCCACGACGCTGTCGGCGGCAGAGTCATAGGCAACCGTCTTCAGATCCAGACCCAGATCCTGCACCAGAGCCAGATAGGCCAGATGGGGCGCGGCGCCGCTTCCGGTATCAGCCACGGTCACTGTGCCGGGATTGGCCTTGGCATATTCCACAAACTCCTCAAAGGTCTGATAAGGGGCATCCTTGCTGACCACAAACAGATAGGGGTCATTCTCAATGCAGGCCAGAGGCGCAAACTGGTCATACGTGATGTCCGTATTCCCCATAACATTGTTGAGCACCAGGTCGCAGTTGAGCACGCCGATTGTATAGCCGTCAGCTGCAGCATTGGTGAACTGCGTAGCACCCACCAGGCCGGAACCGCCCGTCACGTTGGAGACCATGAAATTGGTGGAAATCACGTCGTCAGGAACTGCATCCAGCACGCCACGGACGCACAGATCGGTGGTACCGCCTGCACCGTAAGGCACGACCACGGTAATATCCTTGGTGGGATAATCCAGGGTTGTCGTTTCTTCTGTCTGGTCGCTCTCCGTGCTGGTGTCAGTCTGGGCGGAATCATCGGAGCCGCAGGCCGTCAGCAGGGACAGGGACATGGCGCTTGCCAGCAACATGGCAAACAGCTTTTTGCAAGTGTGTCTCATAATGGTACTCCCTTTCATCATAAAAAGTCGCATTGTGTATCACCAACGTCCATGGAAGGACGACAGCAACCTCAAACATACCGGATCGATAAAGCGGGGCGGCTTTGAATGAATCGCTCCACCGTGTCATAATCAGGCACACCCGTGGTGGCGCCAAAGGCTTGCACCGCGTGGGCAGATGTGGCCGTTGCAAAGCGGACACAGTCCTCCAGCCCCTTTTGGCGGCCCAGTGCAGTGAGGAACCCGGCCACAAAAGCGTCTCCCGCGCCGGTGGTCTCGGCTACCGGAACCTGATAGCATCCGCAATAAAACGCGGTCTTTCCATCTTTGCAGTAACATCCCCTGGTCCCCAGCTTGATGACCACAGTGCCTACGCCTTGTTCCAAGAAATAGTCGGCAATTTTCTGTTCATCGCTGGTTCCGGCGATGCACTCCGCCTGTTCGATGGACGGCAGAAAATAGTCCAGGTAACGGTAACAGGGATGGATAATCTGATCCCACCGGCCTGTCCTGTCCTTTGTCACATCCATGCAGGTGATCACACCCTTTTCCCGCGCTGTCCGCAGCAGCTCTGCGGCACCGTCGCCATCAAACCGCGGAAGGTGGAACGTTCCTCCGATCTGAAGCAGATCCACATGATCCAGCAGGCTCAGATCCACATCGTCCAGGCTGAATTCAGCGCTTGTCCCGGGATACTGCAAAAATTTGCGGTTGCCCGACGGATCAATCAGAATCAGTGACTTTGTCTGCTCAGTGGCGGAAGACCGTTTTACATAGTCCACACAGACGCCGGACTTTCTGGCAATATCAAGCACATAATCCGCCAGAACGTCACATCCGGCCCGGCCCACATAATAGACCTCGTTTCCAAGCTTGGCCAAATCAATGGCGTTGTTGTTGGCATCTCCGCCGCTTCTGATTGCGATTTCCTCCACCTGACTTGCGTCATTGTCAAAAGCAACCGGGCCAACGGGGTGAACCAGCAGGTCCACCATCATCTCTCCTACGCAAAGGACTTTCATGCGGTGCCCTCCATCCTGTGCAAAAGCAATGAATGATTACTAATCACATTTAAATCAAAAAATGAACATTTATTGATCGTTTGAATGTTATCACAGTCATTTCCAGTTGTAAATATGATTATTTAACAGGATTTCAGCTTTACTTTTGTGCATTCCGCAAGAAGCACGGATACAGTCCGCCTGTTTTTTGGACTTTTATGTCCCGCTTATTTGCCCTGAAACAGGCGGATCTTTTTCCGGGCCAGCTCGTACATATTTGTCTTTGCCTGCCGGTACATGCCATAGAAATCACGCTGACCGACCGTAGCTTCCAGACCCTCCATAAATGCCATCCGCAGTTCTGTTGCCACGTTCACCTTCCGAATCCCCAGCTGAATCGCCTTGCGGATCATGTCATCCGGCGTTCCGGAGCCACCGTGCAGCACCAGGGGAGGTGTCCCCAGCGCGCGGCAGGCCGCCAGCCGGTCAAAATCAAGATTCGGCGTTCCCTGGTACATCCCATGCGCATTGCCGATCCCCACAGCCAGGGCGTCACAATCCACAACGGCAATAAACTGCTCTACTTCTTGAAGATCTACCAAATTGACATTTTTATGGGATATTCCATCCTCTACACCGGAAATCGCGCCCAATTCGCACTCCACAGAAACGCCTACGGCATGCGCGCTCCGCACAACCGCCTGACTTTCCCGCACATTCTCTTCAAAAGGATGGTGGGAACCGTCATACATAACAGATGTAAATCCAGCTCTCAGACACAGAACCGTTTGTTCATAACTGACCCCATGATCCAGATGCAGCACCAGGGGAATCTTGGTCTGACTGGCCAGCCGCTTTACAATATCCGCCAGATACCAGAGCTGTCCGGCGTTGATTGCGCCCTGTCCTACCGTGAGAATCAAGGGGCAATTTTCTGCCTCCCCTGCTTCCACGAGGGCTTCCGGCCCTTCCAAATTGTCAATATTGAAGGCGGGGATTGCCGTTCCAGTATCCTCCGCGATCTTCAGAACTTCCTGCAGTGTTGTAAGCAATATGATCTCATCCTTTCGACGAGGCCGCCTGGGTCCCACGTTTTGATTTCTCTCCAAAATTACCACGAAATGATTTAATAATCAATATTTATAATCAAAAAATCATAACTTCTATGTTTTATATGATTTATTAAACGATTTTTTGTGAATATTTGCTTATTACAAGGATTTAAAACCTGTGGTATTCTAATTTAAATCATTTTTCTGAATACTGGGGAGGTGTATGTTGAAAAATTCTCACCTTCCTGTCCTGCTGGACCACGCCAGGGCCTGGCGCGTTTATTTGGGCGGCAGCCGGATTCGTGCTCTGCATGGGAACCCCGGTACGCAGGATGACCATTTCCCGGAGGAGTGGATTGCCTCCACAGTGGAGGCAGCGGGAGCCGGCGCCCAACCGGAGGCCGGCCTCAGTCATTTGCAGGACCAGCCCTCTCTCATTTTCCCTGAGACCTTTACCAGCGGTAGCTACAACGGCATCTCCACTGGACTGAGCAGCGTCATCCAGAATCTAGAATATTAAGTTCAGTAACGGCGACATGACCTTCAACAGCAGCGGTACCACAGCCCGGAACAACTATGTCCACTACTCCTTCCAGGAAGGAATTACCATTGAAGTGTTTCAGAATTTTCCCACTATTGAAAACTCCACCATCTCTGGGCAAGCTTATTGAATACCGTACCAAGCCTTCCTCTGCAACTGGGCTGAGGAAGTGCGGAAGGACCATATCTTCCGCACTATTCTAGTGGAGAATAACCTGGTCCTCTATGCAGGCTACGGAAACTGGTACAATTATGAGTCTGTGCAGAGCCTTCATTCTCTAGGGCGGCCCTTGCGCCCATGACGGGACGGTGGTTGCGCAGAACACCACCTTTGCCACAGGACCTCTCATCATGGTGGATTAGTATACTGAGGAATACAGCCGCATCCTGCGGGGCAACACCTATGTTCGCAACCTAGACAGAGCTGGCATTAATATTGGCGGATGCAGGAGAGCAATTCCCTGGAGGATGGCACCACCCCCCCTTGGGCGATACCGGAGCAGTAGTGATCAGCAGATGACTACATCTTTGCGCTGTTTGTGGAATAAGCAGTGGAAGAACCAGCTATAAGTATGGGGAATAAAACCGTGCTGACTGTTATTGCCCCTGCAAGTATAGAAACTGCGTCAACAGCGGCAAGATGTGAGCTGTCATACATCTTGTGCCTGCTCTGGCACAGGCACCTCTGCGCCCACCGATAACTCCAATTACAGTATAGAGAGACTTGCGCCAGATCCCGCGTTCTAAGTATGTACAACATCTATGAGAATGACGCAATGACCTATCTCAAGCTCGCCATCAGGGGAAGATGACAGCGTAGAATTTTTTAGGTTGTCCGGAGACACATAACAGGCCCTCTGCCGCCTAAGTCAGCAGAGGGCCTAATTCATCTCTTTCCTCTATTTTAGGGAAAAGATTCCCAATTATGGGATTTCCTTGTCCCGGATATTTTCTGCCTTACAGCGCGTCCAGTTGCTGGACATACTCTTCTTTGTCGATCCTGCCTTCCGCAAAGGCGTCCTTCAGCCGCTGAGCGGCGGCGACCTGTCGGTTCCACTGGTCCGTGGAGATGGTCCCCCTCTGCTTGCGCGCCTTCAGTTTATTGTAAATGCGGGAGTATTCCTTCCTGGCTTCACTGCTCTGATTTGCCGCTTTCTCCCGTTCGTGGGCACCGATTATACGACAGGTCTTGCCGTTGCTGCCGGGAATTTCCCGGTCGCAGTACATAGTGTTGTAGCCGCCGACGGTCAAAAACCACCGTCCGCAGTGGGCGCAGCGCCGGGGCAGGTTTCCGGCGGCCATTCCCCTGTAAAGATCCACATAGAGAAAACTGCTCAGCTTCTCAAAGGTCATCCTCTCCGCAATGCAGGGCAGGCCTGTCTCGGAATCCCGGCTGCAGACAAACGTGAGATTGACGGGATGCGCATACTCCAGCGTATCCAGATCAAACATCAGCGGCTCCTCGCCGTATTCCTCCCAATCCTGGATCGCACCGCTTATATCCGTGCAGTAATGGGCAAATGCCTCCGCATATGCTTCCCGCTTGCGGGATGGTAGTTCTTCGAAGTAGTCCTCCAGCATCCAGCCAATGTTCTGCGCAAAGTGCTTCAGTTCCCGCTCCAGCGTCTCCAGCCGGGAGAGCCACTGCCGGAACGCGGTATGACGGTCTGTCCCCGATGTCAGGATCTCGTCCATAGCTTCCGGTGAACTTCGCCAATCCGGGATGACCGCCTGGGCCCGATGCTCATCTCGAATCAGCCGTTCATATACCGGAAGCGTCATCAGTTTCCGCCAAAGAACGCCGATAGCCTCATATGCCATCCCTGCGCTGGACGCATCCCTGGCGGTCAGAAACACCTCCAGCGCTTCCTTCATGCTGGCAACGGATGGCTGGAGCTCCACCATGTCCGGGATCCTGTCCAACGCTTCCGCGGCAAAGAATCCAAGCGGATAAGATCGACCGCCCAGCATACATTCTCTGGAAGTGAACTCTACCGCAAACAGATCGACTGCGTCACCGGTCACACTGTGTAACATACTCATACCTCTGCATACCCGATCGGATTTTTGAAATGTACCTGATATGTTCCGGGGTGATTGCGGATCGCCTCCGGAACATGGTACAATCCTGTTGCACCCGATAGTATATAATATTTTAATCAGGTGCGCAACGGTGAAAGATCCCTGCCGACGAAGCGAAGCGGCCGAGCGCTTGCGCCGATGAAACCGCGGAGCAGTGATGCGTATAGCAGGGAGCTGAAATGTGGTGGAAGGAGGAATGAAGAACGGGAGATACCGCAGCAAAAGGAAAGCCGCCGAAACTGCTGCAACAGTCCGGCGGCGCGCCGCGTTCCGAAAAACGCAGACTCCATCTGCAAACAGTCTAACAGAGAGGCTTCCGGAACGCAAGATGTTGTTCTCTGAATTTTGAAAAGAACACGGAGGTACTCTATGCCAATTCTCGGTGAACGATTCTATCAAATGAGCAATGCCATCTTTTACTATGACCTGAAACCGATCCCACTGGCGGTGTATAGCTACCTGGTCTGCTGCGCCGGACAGAAAGATCTGTGCTGGCCCAGCATCAAGACCATCGCACTGCACTGCAACTGTTCAGAAAACGCTGCACGAGACGCGGTCAAGCAGTTGGTGGATCGCGGATTCATCCGAAAGGTCAAGACTTCACGGTGTGCAAGGAATGGTAAGTGGCTCCAGGGTAACAACCACTACTACATCCTGCCGCTGCCTGCGCTTCCCACTGCGGGGCATCGTGCAGGCAGGAACTCCACCGCAAGAGATGGTGGGGAAGTGTATCAACAAGACGAAGGATAACAAGGATAAGCCCGTGTGCCCCTGTGAGGCCCTGTGTGGAGCGGCTTGGGACCCGGCAGGGTCCCAGCCCCTCCCGGGAATTTCGGACGGATTTGGGCCGGTTTTGAGGCTCTGCGGAGGACGAAAGAAAAAGCTGGATAAAGAGCCAGGGTCACACCCCCAGCTTTCACTTGGCACAACTGCCCGCAGTGCGGGCAGTTACGGGGGGTTCGGCGGCCTCGAAAATGGGGTCAAAAACAGCAGAGAAATGAAATTCTGCGGTCGTTATCCCGCAGCGCTTACGCCCGCAAGAAAAAACCAGGGGTCAACCCGAAGAAAGGAGGCCTTTATGAGCCAAAAAGAAAAATTTGCCCTCTACCTGACGCCTGACATGAAGGCACGGTTGGAGCGGCGCTATACGGAAGACGGCAGCCGCAGTCTCACCGGATTTATCGAGAATGCCATCAACTTCTATCTGGACTATCTCAGTGCCAACAACGCCGGCATGTTCCTGCCAGCCTCGGTGCAGTCCTATCTGGACGGCAGATTGGATCAGCTGGAGAACAGGATGTCGTCCCTGCTCTACAAACAAGCGGTGACACTGGATACGGGCATGAGTGTTCTCGTAGACTGCGTTCATCTGGACGAAGCGTATCTCCGGAAGAAACGTGCGGAGAGTGCCGCTCGCGTGAAGAAGCTCAACGGCCATCTACAGCTGGAGCAGATGGCAAAGCGTGCGCAGGAGCAGCGGGACGGTGATGATGAATGGCAAGACTGATCGTCAAGAGTCCGTATATCAAGTGCGGAGGTAGTCAGGGTGCAGACGGTTACATGAGGTACATTGCGACACGGGAACGGGTGGAGATCATCCCGGATGATCGTCCGCCAACCCGCAAGCAGGAGCAGCTCATTACAAAGCTGACGAAAGACTTCCCGGATGTGAAAGAACTGCTGGAGTACGAGGATTACGTGCAGAAGCCTACAAAGGCCAACGCCTCGTCGCTCATCGCGCTGGCGCTAGAGGAGCACTGGAAGGAGGTGCAGCAGACGGATGGCTACATGAAGTACATCGCAACACGTCCTCGCGCCGAGCGCCTGGGTGACCATGGCTTGTTCAGTGACGCGGAACATGTGGATCTGGGTGAAGCCATGTCAGAGCTGGAGCACTACACCGGAAATGTCTGGATGCACATCCTCTCCCTGCACCGGGAGGACGCAGAGCGTCTCGGTTACAACAACGCACAGGCGTGGCGGGCACTGATCCGTGCGCACCGCAACGACATCGCGGCAGCCATGCACATACCGCCTCAAGACTTCCGGTGGTATGCAGCGTTCCACAATGAAGGTCATCATCCACACGTCCACATGATGGCCTGGTCGGTGAAACCGGGACAGGCCCATCTGGCCCGGGATGGCATCCGCCAGATCAGGTCTCAACTCACCAACGATATCTTCCAACAGGAACTGCTCCATGTCTATGAGCAAAAGTCTGTCTCCCGGGATGAACTGGTTCGTGAAACTCGAAAAGTCATGCTGGAACTGTCCCGGCAGATGCAGGAGACGGTCTGTGAGCACACCCAGGCCGAGCAGATGATCTGGAGGCTGTCCCAGCAGCTGGGTGAGGTTAAAGGAAAGAGATCCTACGGGTACCTTCCAAGGCCCATGAAGCGGCAGGTAGATGAGATCGTGGATCAGCTGGAGCAAATCCCCATTGTCAACGAGTGCTATCAGAAATGGTGGGAGCTTCAGTGTCAGGTGAACGAGTTCTACTCGGGGAAGAAACAGCAGCGTCCGCCACTGTCAAAGCAGAAGGAGTTCCGGGCCATCCGGAATGCGGTTATCCGGGAGGCAGAGAATATCCGCCTGGGCAAAATTACTTTCGAGGATGAGAAGAGGGAAGAGCGAGGTGAGTGGGTGGACAATCTGGAAGTCTCCTATGAGTGCCTGCGGCTGCGGGCCAGGATCGAAGACAACAAGCTGCCGCTGGATCAACGGGATGAGGCGGTGGAGGATTTGGAGCGGCTGGCGGAGTACGGCGACGTCCACGCCCAGTACTTCCTGGGATTGCTGTACCGGGACGGCGGTCTGCTGCTGCCGGACGCGGAACAAGCCGTCTACTGGCTGGAACTGGCGGCAAAGCGAAATCTACCCGAAGCCCAGTACGCACTTGGCAAGCTATATCTCTCTGATGATCCGGAGGTTCATGATACTGATAATGGAATCCAATGGTTGGAGAGAGCGGCTCAAAAAGGGAATGCCGATGCCGCCTATCGTCTGGGCAAGGAATACCTGACGGGCACGTCCGTGCAAAAGAACGCAGTCAAAGCAGCGGAATATCTCCGCCACGCAGCTGACCGGAATCACCCTTGGGCCAGCTACCTGCTGGGAAAGCTGTACCTCACCGGCAACGGCATTCCAAAAGACGAAGAAACAGCCTGGAACTGCTTCCGGATGGCGAATGCGTATGGTCATCCCTATGCTCGGTATGTTCTGGAACGCCAAGAGCAGTGGCAGCGTCCAGAACTGCTGCTGACAGTGTCCCGCCTGCTCTACCACATGAGCAATATCTTCCGGGATAACGCACCTGCTGTGCCTGCACAGCCCAGGCTGCACATTGACCGCAAGCGAATGCAGGAACTCCAGGAGATGCGGATCGCCCTGGGGCATCAGCCTGACGACCATGAAGAAGAGCAAACGCAAACCTGGGGCGGCATGACCATGAAGGGGTGGTAATCGTCCGCAATTTATCTCAGACCCCATTGATTGTAGGGCACCCCCTCCACCAGATGGTGAGGAAGTGTATCAACAAGACGAAGTATAACAAATAAAAACCTCTCCCACGGCAGGAGAGGAGAAAGGATATTCAGTGAAAAAAGAAATATTCAAATCTTACGAAGAGCTGCCGCTGATGCTTTCGGTTCCTGAGATGGCAGCGGCGCTGGGAATTTCCCGTGCCGGAGCTTATGAATTGGCCCGGTCCGAGGGCTTTCCCGCACTGAGGATCGGCACCCGCATCGTGATCCCCAAGGATGAACTCCGGGAATGGATCAGGCGGAATATGGGCAAGCAGGAGACCCAGTAAAAAACGGCGGCACCCGATTTTCCGGGTGCCGCTTTGAATTTGCTAACAAATTGATAACTCTGCCGGGTTGGGATGGCTATTGAGGTCAGGTCATGGTATTGTGTGTCGCTGATAGGAGGCGACTCACGATGCGTGATTATATGAAAGCCCTCTGCTACAGGTTCGAGACAACATCCCGGAGGGCGGAGTATCTGGACAGGAAAATCGAACGGACCTACAGGCAGCTCACCCGTCTGCTGGATGAGCCGGAGCGGAAGCTGCTCCTGAAGATGGCAGATCTGGAAGATGCTCTGCGGGAGGAAGCGTGTCTCAACAGCTTCATCTC
>NZ_JBKVXZ010000015.1:32515-64572 GCF_046973065.1 Flintibacter sp.
AGATGTGGTACGAGGTCTATGCCGAGCCCCGGCTTCGGGAGAACACCAAGGACTATTATCTGAACTACATCAATAACCACATCATCCCCCAACTGGGAGACATCAAGCTGGACAAGCTCACCACGATCCAGATCCAGAAGTTCTACAACGATCTCCAGAAGAACGGGCGGGTGCAGCGGTACCAGCACATCCAGTTGAAAAACAAGGGCCTGAGCGTCCGGGTGGTCCACGGCATCCATACCTTGCTGAACAACTGCCTGGAGCAGGCCGTGGCAGAACGGCTGATCCTGGTGAACCCCGCCAGGGGCTGCAAGCTGCCGAAGATGGAAAAGCGGGAGATGAAGGTCCTGCCGGAAGAGAAGATCCGCCCCTATCTGATGGAAGCGGACAAGCGGGGACTGCTGGCACCCTTCTACCTGGAACTGACCACGGGACTGAGACGGGGAGAGCTGCTGGCCCTCCTCTGGACGGATCTGGACGTGGAGAACCGAACCATCTCCATCACGAAGCAGGTGACCCGCACCAAGGGAGAACTGGTGGTGAGTCAGCCTAAGACCCACAATTCCATCCGCGTCCTGCCAGTCTCGCAGCAGGCGGTGGAGTTGCTGGTGGAGGAGCACAAGAAGCATCCGGGGAATCCTTACATGTTCCCGTCGCCCAAGACGAGTGGGATGTTCGATCCGGACTCCTTTCGGCATACCCACGAGAAGATTCTGAAAGCCATCGGCGCGGAGCATATCCGGTTCCACGATCTTCGGCATACCTTCGCAACGCTCTCTTTAAAGAATGGGGTGGATGTGAAGACTCTGTCCAACACCCTGGGGCATTACAGCGCAGGCTTCACACTCAGCACCTACACCCACGCCACGCCGGACATGATGCGAGAAGCAGCGGATACGATGGGAGATGTGATTGGGAAAGCGATGTAATCACCAAAATAAACATAAGGCAGCACCGGGCTGGGAAATTCCTGCCCGGTGCTGCCTCATTCTATCGGCTACTATCGCGGTATTGGTCAGTGTATTGGTCGGAGAAAAAGCAGAAATTTAAAGCAAACTTTTTCATGGCGAATAAAAAGAAAAGTTCCTGATTTCTTGCAAAATCAGGAACTTTTTGGTGGAGACTACTGGACTCGAACCAGTGACCTCCTGCGTGTGAAGATGCGTCGGGACGTAAAAGCCCTGCTATTGGGTGCTTTCCGGCACTTTTGGCCCCATTTTCTGTGGGTACAAATAACTGCCTTGTCCACTGTGTCCACCCGCTGATTTTCTGATATTGGTCAGTGTATTGGTCAAAGCCCCGGCTCCGCCGAATCAGACGGAGCCGGGGCCTTTTCTCGATGGCAAATCTTGTTGCCGTGATAGTAGCTTGAACCAGAACGATTGTCAAGTACCTCTTTCCGGCTCGGGCAACTTGCTCTGTACCACCCCCACTCCATCAGATGGTGGGGAAATATATAAACAAGACAAATGATAACAAGGAAAAACTCTTTTGGAAAGTGCGCAGAAAGTGCTTAAGTGCCATTATCATTTTCAGCCATTCTCATTCCCCTCAACAGTCAAAAGGATGAGGCCTTGCGAACTACCAAGTCCATTGTTTTCATACGATGTTCTGCTCCAGTGGTTTTCTGTTTGTAGAGTCTGCATCAGGCTCTTGCCATGGCCTCCTGGAAGTCCTTCTGATCTGTAAAGACCTCCTGCTTGTAAGGGTTCTTTTTCTGGGCCTTTGCCCGCTTGATGATGGCGACCAGGATGACCACATTCACCACCAGGGCCACGATGGCGATGACGCCCTGGGCGGTGGGATCGGCAGCGGTAGCCGGATGGCAGGATCCATGAAGCCGTCGGCATAGATAGTGGGGATGGTGGTATTCATCTGCATTGCTTTCGGCTTCAAAACCGTGAAACAATCAGCTCCACCGCATGGTGGATGGGTATCACACTTGTGTCAATATTCAAGTCGTGATTTTGCGGGTCCCCCCACAACTGACCGGTATAACCTTCATAGTATTTGCGGCGCTGCTTATCCATCTTTGCCACCAGGCGCTTTGCCTCGGACAGGCTTAAGGACTCCTGTTCCATTTTTCGACGGATTCGCTGTTCATCCGGCGCGGAAACAAAGACCCTCAGCAGTTGGGCATCCGTATCCCGAAGGACAAAGTCGGCACACCGGCCTACAAAAATGCAGTTGTAAGTTTTCAGGATAGTTGAGAAATATAGGCCGGTCAAGGGGTTTGATATGAAATATCCCGGAAAAACACGGGAACTGGCCTAAAATCAAGGTATTCAAGCGATAGAAGTGTGAAAAAACAAGCAAGAAATTGTAGTCCTGTGAAAATGGGATTGCAATTTCTTTTTTTGTTTTTTACCCCCACCAGGCCACCAGGGAGGCGGTCAGGCGGCGGGGTTTTAAGAGGCCCTTTTAAGAGCGTTTAAGCGGACAGGACGGCAGGCACGGCGAGAGGGCGAAAAGCACGGCACGGCGGGGGTTTGCGGGGTTTTAAGAACACAAAAAAGACCTTTTAAGCGGGGCGCGCGCGGGGCGGCTTCTCCCCTGCTTGAAAGGTCTTTTTCTTTGTTTTGAACTACGGAAAGCCCGTGCATTTTCTGCACGGGCTAAAAAATGATGCACGCGCCCCGGAAATAGGGGCTTTGTGGGCGCTTTGCACTGAAATCGTCAGGGCCAAAATGCACGGGCTAATAAGGGCCAATAAGGAAAATTTAAGAGGCTCTTAAAAGGGGGTGAAGGGGGTCGGTAAAATGGCGACCCCCCTTGCAGACCCCGTAGCGAAATGAGACGGGGGCGTGTTTCACGATCCCATCCTTCAGATGGCCTAACATTTTGTGAGGCCACTCCTTCATAGGGCGTAACATTTTGTGCCCCCATCTGGGCGGTGCGTACTTCGCAAAATGGGGAGTAGCTATTTTAAGGGCGTTCAGCTTACATCCTCGGTGTGCGGTAAAATGCCGTACACCTATGGTCTAACGAAATTCGTGATTTTCTCACAAAACGGTCACAGGTCAATGGAGGCGTGGTAGCCTGTCCACGTGGAAACAAGAAGCCATGATTATTCCTCCTTAGAAGCGCCATTGCTGGTGAGATGTTCCACATCAACCGCCACATTTCGGATCATAGAGATAGCGGTCTGCCTCTTAGAGGAGTCCTTTAAGTTCAACACACTGCGAAGCTGCACCAAAATGGTGAAAACGGTCTGCTGCTCCTCAGCGGAGCAATCCTTCAGTGTATCGTTCAGCTGGCGTAGCTGATCGGGGAAGCTCGCACGGATCGCCGCCATTATTTCAGGATCCTCCCATGAATATCCGGGAGCGCGCTCACTGCTCTCCCCGCGCAGATATTCGCCAGTTACATTGAAATATCGCTCCAGTACAGCCATTGCCTTAGAATTTGGCTCTCGGAGTCCATTTTCATAGTTGATAATCGACCGAAGCGGGAGTCCAACATTCTGGGCAAGTTCCCGTTGTGTCAAACCAGATTCTTTCCGCAGCTTTTTTAGATTTTCAGCAATAGACATATTCAACACCTCACAATAAAGAGAGTATAGCATTACTTTTCCACTTGGACAACAAAAATTGAAAAAATCACTTGACTTACCCATTAGGAAAACATATAATAAGCACAAAGTTACCCATACGGATAATAAGAGGAGGTTTTAGAGATGTACCTAATTCCCAAAGTCGCAGAGATCCGTGAAAGGCGGCTGGCCGCAAACCTCTCCCAACACGGCCTGTCGTTGAAAGCGGGCCTGGGTGGTCAGGCAATCAACCGTATTGAGCGAGGTGAAACCATCACAGTCCACCCGCTGAGAGCCAGAGAAATCGCCAAAGCCCTCCATTGTGAGGTGGAGGATATTTTCGCCAATGCGAAAGGGGCGTAACCATGGAACTTAAAGACTTTATGCCTGTTTTAGAGTGTGCTTTGAAGTGTTCGGATGAAAGTATCGTTGAGGTTTCTCAAAATCCTGCCAGCGATGATGAAATCCGTGTCTTTCTGGATGATGGCAAGGGTGGGTACTGCATCACTGTTGAACTTGGAGATGTCCCGCTGTTGGATGTTTTGGCACTGGTATCTCTCGCAGTCATAGAAGATCGCCGCGAAAACGGTGATACCCCAAGATAGCCGAAACCGCCAGGAAGCTGGCGGTCTTACGGGGATGACCTCCCGTAACTGACGAGGCAGGTTATATGAAGTCAGAAGAAGGTCAGCAAAGGCAGGTGACGGAAAGTGGGAATTCAACTAACGACGCGAGAAGTGGCGGCACTATGCAACAAGCACGAAAGCACAATTCGTCGCTGGGCTGAAATCGGGAAAATCCCTTCTGAAAAGATTTTAAACGAGTTTAACTCTCCGGAGTACCTCTTCGACTTGGACGGTCTGGCTACAATCAACCCCGGTCTGGTCAAGAAATACCACGATCAGCTCCGCGCCAGCCTGCCGGAGGCCAGTATCCCGGAAGGAATAAAGCCGAAGGCGGCCAAGCCGCTGGACACCTATTCCGCTGATGAGCAGGAGGAGATCGCCTTCTGGCTCCGGCTGGTGAAGCGGTGGCAGGACTACCGGAACAAGCCGGGGGCCAACAAGACCGAGGTAGACGCACGCTTCGTGCAATGGTGCAAGCTGGAATACCCGGAGCGGGCCATATCCGTGGATACCCTATACCGCCGCTGGAACGCAATGCGGGCCAACGACCTGGACGGCCTGATCGACAAGCGGGGCAAGTGGAAGAAGGGCCGGAGCAGCATCCCGGATCCCATGTGGCAGGCATTCCTGTACTTCTTCCTGGATGAGCGGCAGCACCCCCTGAAAAAGTGCTATGAGTACACCAAGCTGGAGATGCAAACGAGCTTCCCGGAGCTGGTGGGGGATATGCCGAGCTACACGACCTTCTACCGCAGGGCGCAGGCCGACATCCCGGAGCCGCTGAAGGTGCTGGGCCGGGAGGGTGAGAAAGCCTTCCGTGACCGCTGCGCCCCGTATATCCGCCGCATCTACGACGAGATGCGGAGCAACGAGTGGTGGATCGCCGACAACCACACCTTCGACATCATCACCGAGGGCGATAACGGCCAGCGCCACCGCTTGTATCTGACGGCTTTCTTCGACGCCAGGAGCGGCATCTTCACCGGGTGCTATGTCACCAACGCCCCCAGCAGCCAGTCCACTCTGATCGCGCTGCGGCGCGGCATCCTGAAATACGGCATCCCGGAGAACATCTATGTGGACAATGGACGCGAGTTCCTGACCTATGATGTGGGCGGCCTGGGCCACCGGAAGAAGAAGCCGAAGGACGGCCAGGAGCGGTTTGAGCCGCCCCCGGTATTCGAGCGGCTGGGCATCCACATGACAAACGCTATTGTATGCAACGCAAAGGCGAAGATCATCGAGCGGCGCTTCCGGGATGTGAAAGACCACCTCTCCCGCCTGTTCGATACCTTTACCGGAGGCAATGTGCTGGAGAAGCCGGAAAGCCTGAAGTTCATCCTGAAGGACGGCAGGATCCCGCTGGATTCCACCCTGGTGGAAACGGTGGAGGAGCTGCTGGACTGGTATTTCAACCAGCAGCCCTACGGCGGCGCGGTGGCCAAAGACCACGGCAAGCCCCGCCAGCAGATCTACAACGAAAACCTGCACACCAAGCGGGTGGCCAGCGCCGAGGACTTAAACCTGATGCTGATGCGGAGCAGCCGCGCGCAGAAGGTCACGCGTCGGGGCGTACACCTGGACATCGCGGGCCAGCGCATCGACTACTGGAACGACGAGCTGGTGTTCCAGTACCTGGGCCAGCAGGTCTATTACCGCTACGACCCGGACGATCTGAGCGAGGTGCGGGTGTACGACCTGCAAGACCGCTTCATTATGACCGTCCCCGCCGACAACACGGCGGTGCTGACCTACGGGGCCAGCAAGGAGGAGGTCAAGGAGGCCATGGCCAAGGTGCGGCGCATGGAGCGCATCACCAAGGAGGCCAAGAAGGTCAGCACCTTCCCAGCCTTCGGGCGGCACACGGCGCTGGAGCTGGTCATGGAGGCCGCCCACGAGAGCAAGGTCGCACGGATCATCCCGCCCGCCAATCCGAGGGTGCTGGCGCTCCAGCGGCCTGACGAGGAGCCGCTGCTGAAGGCGGTGGCAGGCGGGCCGGATCTGGACACGATGAATCGAAACGCACTGAAACGAAATGGAGGAGCCGAGCATGAGTAAGGAATACAACAGCGCACTGCAGGCACGGGTGGAGCAGTTCCTGAAGGAAAAGAACATCAGCCAGGCCAAGGCCGCCCCGCTCATGGGGATCAGCCAGACGGCACTGAGCCAGTACCGCCGCAGTATGTACGACAACGGGAACATCGGGGAGCTGGAGAACAAGCTGATGGAGTTCTTCCGCACCCAGGAGGAGCAGGAGGCCAGCACCGAGAAGGCCCTGCCCTACCGCCCCACCCAGGAGTATATCCCCACCTCCATCTCGGAGGATGTGTATAAGCTCATCCGCTACTGCCAGCTGGAGAAGGGCATGGTCATCATCCACGGGGATGCGGGGATTGGCAAGACCAAGGGGGCCGAGCGTTTTGTCCGGGAAAACCCCACGGCCAGCGTCTATATCCAGGCCACGCCCAGCACGGGCACCCTGGCCAACCTGCTGAAGGTGCTGGCGCGGGCGCTGAAGGTACCGGAAACCCGGAGCAAGCTGGATCTGACGCTGGCCATCCGGGAGAAGCTGGAGGGCACGAACAAGGTCATCATCATTGACGAGGCCCAGCACCTGCAGCTGCGCTCCCTGGAGGAGATCCGCACCTGGGCGGACGCCAACCCCATTACGGGGCAGCAGGGCGTGGGCATCGCGCTGATCGGCAACACGGAGGTCTACACCCGGATGGTGGGCAAGCAGGAGGCGCGGTTTGCCCAGCTCTTCTCCCGCATCCGCATGAATCGCTACTACAGCACCCGAAAGGTCACTGAGGAGGATGTGGCGAAGCTGTTCCCCAAGCTGGCCGAGGAGGGCCGGAAGAAGGAGCTGAACTTCCTGCACGGCATCAGCCAGTCGAAGTGGGGCATCCGGGGCGCGGTGAATGTCTACAACAACGCAGTGAACAACGAGGACATCAGCTATGATGGGCTGTATGCCATGGCCCGCACCATGGGCATCGGCCTGGTATGAGGAGGGAGCGAACATGAAAAAGGTCAGTAAACTGCTGCACTTGATTTTGGGCTTTTCCGCAGGGCTTCTCGCCGGGGCGTTTATCCGGCTGGGGTTTGAGATCATCCATGGCCGCCCGGCGGCTATCGGGGGCGAGGCGCTGATCCTGCCGCTGGTGATCCTCCTGGTGGGCTTCGGGTTTGCGCTGGGAAAAGAGGTCAGGGTGCAGCGGAATTTCAGCCGGGTGTACGAGAAAGGTTACCGGAAGGGGTACGGCGAGGGGCTGGAGGACGGGACGGTGGAGATCCACAGCCACATTGATGTGTACAGCTTCCCGGAGGAACTTCAAGCCAGGAGTAAATGAACGCCTGGGGCTTCGGCCCCGGCCTTAATGCAGCTCCCCCAAGGGGGAACGGTCACAAGCCCGTGGAAATGCAGAGTGAGGCAAGCCATAGAGCGCGGAAAGGAGGAGCCAGCTGTGACTGACCACGCCGCCCTGACCCAAGAGGAGCAGGAGTTCGCCGCAGAGCACTGCGGGCTGATCGACCTTCACCTGAAGGTCAACGGACTCGACCCGGACAAGTGGTGGGATGTGCTGGTGTTCGGCTACCTGACCGCCGTGCGCTGCTGGTTTCGCGTCCCGCAGGTACGCAGGTGGGCCTTCCCCACGATTGCCAAGGTAAAGATGCGCGGGGCCATGGGCAACCAGCTGCGGTATGAAAACCGCGCCATGCGGCGGGGCCAGGCCGCAAGCCTGGACGCCGAGCTGGACGGTTTGGAGCCCGTCACGCTCTATGACCTGCTGCCCGGCAGCAGCGGTGCCGAGGAACAGGCCGTCTTTGAGATGCTGGTGTGCAGCCTGGCTTCCGGGCTGACGGGCACCGAGAAGGCGGTGCTTCGGCTGACCACCGAGGGCTACGGCAGGGGCGAGATCGCCAGGAAGCTGGGCATACCGCACCAGCAGGTGAAGGAGACCCTGGCCGTCCTCCAGCGCCGCTGCGCGGAGGAACAGATCGTGGAGGCGGTTTGATGCGCTATCCCAAGAAACTATCCAAGCGGGCCGACGAGATCCTGGCCGCCCGCCGCCAGACCGCGCAGGTGCGCCACGGGCGGGCGATGCTGGCCCTGGATGAGCAATACCCGGAGATCCAGGCCACAGGGCGGGAGCTGGCGCTGCTGTACGCACAGCGGGCGCGGGCCAGCCTAAACCCCGACGAGGACACCAGCGGGACGGAGGCGGCGATCCGTGAGGCCCAGGCGCGCCGGGCGGCGGCTCTGGCCACCGCAGGCGTGACAGAGGCCGACCTGGAGCCAGCCTATACCTGCCCGCGCTGCAGAGACCGTGGCGTGGCAGAGGGCGGCCAGATGTGCGAGTGCCGCCAGGCGATCCTCAACCAGCTGGTGTATGAGCAGCTGTGCGATGTGTCCCCGGCGCGGGAGTGCAGCTTTGAGAACTTCGAGCTGCGCTACTACGACGAGCGGCTGCGGCCCACCATGCGAAAGGTGGTAGAGAGCAGCCAGCGGTATGTCCGGGAGTTCGGGGGCCAGAGCCAGAGCCTGCTGTTCACAGGGGCACCGGGGCTGGGCAAGACCCACCTCTCCCTGGCCATCGCCGAGGGGGTGGCCAAGGCGGGCCACCTGGTCATGTATGTGTCCGCTCCGCACCTGATGGATCAGCTGGAGCTGGGGAAGTTCCAGAAGGACGATGCGGCGCTGGAGCTCCGGGAGGTCATCTTCGGGTGCGACCTGCTGGTGATCGACGACCTGGGCACCGAGCTGGTGACCCGCTACACGCAGGCGGAGGTCTATGACCTGGTCAACCACCGCCTGAACACGGGCAAGCCCACGATCATCAACACCAACCTGGGGCTGCAGGAAATCGAGCGAACTTACAGCAGCCGGGTGCATTCCCGCCTGGCGGGGATGTACGCAGCGGTGCAGTTCAAGGGCCGGGACATCCGGCTCCAAAAGAAACAGGAGGGCTACCGATGAAGGAAAAAACCATTTTCGCGCAGAACATCCAAACGCTCCGCAAGGAAAAGGGCTGGACGCAGAAGCAGTTGGCACAAAGGCTGGGATGCAGTTTCGACTCAATTCAGGCATACGAGTGCTGTAAATGGGAGCCAGCCTGCAAAGTGATGGTCGCTCTGGAGCAGGTGTTCGGGGTGACCGGGGCGCAGCTGTACGGGCTGGAGCCGCTGCCCCATCCAGAGGCCAGGGAGCCGCAGATCCAGCTGCATGAAACCCCGCTCCCCCTCCGGCTGGCCCCGGCCAGCTATCTCATCGGCATGGACGGCGGCAGCGAGGACGGCGACCTGCCCGGCATCTGCATCGCCTGCTCGGAGTGCGGCCAGGTCGTTTTCTCCGGCACCCTTGCCCCCGGAGCCGAGGCCACGGTGGAGATCCCGCAGAGCTGCCCGCGCTGCAGCGTGACGGGAGGGCGCGGCGATGAGTAAAGCCCTGAAAGGCGGACGGAGCTACACCGGGCGGTTTTGCACGATCTTCTACTGCGACAAGGTGCAGGCGAGCCGCTGCTGCGCCGACTGCGACAGGCGGTGCGCCAACTCCTGCCAGAACCACCCATTACGGTGCGGACTGGAGGACAAGGCCCGCAGAAGGAGGGGAAGAAAGTGCTGACCATCACGATCCAGGTGAACGCGCCGTCCGGCCAGGCTATCGGGATCAAGGAGGACATCGCCGCCTATCTGGAGAAGTTCGGCGACGCCAGGGTGGTGTCCATCGTGGAGAAGCTGCCGGAGCAGCTGCGGATGGACAGCCCGCCGCAGCGCGGCGCTGGCCCCGCCGAGCGCACCCGGCAGGCGGTCTACGCAACCGGGAACAGATGGGCCATTGAGAACTTCGAGGCCACGCACGGCTGAATGGGAGGTGATGCCCGATGACGAAAGAGGAATGGAAGCGGGCGGAGGAGGCCCTGACCCACTTCTTCCATCCGGTGGAGCTGAAGGTGGACGGATACGACATCACCCTGATCTTGGAGCGGGTGAGCGTGTATCAAAACAAGATCATGGTCTATATCGGCGGCGAGTTCCGGGGCCAGTGGATGGCCGAGGACTGCGAGGTGCGCCGCCGCTTCCTGCAGGAGCAGAAGCACAGCATCCTCTCCGGCAAACAGAGGGCCGAGTTTGAACGGCTGCCAAAGCGGAGGCAGAAGGAGCTGCGCGAGAAGTACCCCATGCAATATTCCTGCTTCACCCCGCAGTGGTCATCCTTTCGGGCGCTGAAGAAGCACTTCTGCGCCAACAACCAGAGCATCGAACTGGTCAAGGTATGAGCAGGGGGCTTCGGCCCCCGGCCTTAATGCAGCTCCCCTCCTGGGGAACGGTCACAAGCCCGTGGAAATGCAGAGTGAGGCATCACAAGAACAGAAGGAGGTTAAGCCAATGCGAAACGCATCGAAGCGCATGGGGAAAAAGGGCACCCTGACCATCCCGCAGCACCTTCGGCACGAGCTGGGGCTGGACGGCGGCACCGCCGTGGATCTGACCCCCACGGGGGACGGCGGGCTGGTGATCCAGAAGCACCGCCCCACCTGCAACATCTGCCAGGGCACCTATGAGGTGGTGACCTTTAAGGGCTTCCAGATCTGCCGGGAGTGCTTCCTGGGCATCCGGGAGGAGGTCGAGAAACTTGGCTGACACGCTGGTGGAGATGAAAACCAAGATGGAAGAGCGGGCCGACCAGGTGCGGCGCTATGTGGACGAGTACGCCGCCCTGACGCTGGAGGCCGACCGCATCAAGCAGCGGATGGAGTGGTTGAAGGGCCAGTTTGAAACCCTGGCCACCGGCGCGCTGAAGGACACCAAGCTGCTCTCCATCAGCTATTGGGGGACGCAGAACAGCCGGGTGACGGTGACGAACACGGCCACGGTGAAGCCCATCTCCCTGACGATGGTGAAGAAGGTGCTGGGCAATGTGGCCGGGGACTTCGTGAAGTCCGAAACCGTGGACAAAATGACCGAGCCGTGCAAGCGGCTGCTGGCGATGGTCTGCCAGGGCAACTTCACGACGGGCAGCCTGGAGGAGACCATCCAGGCCATCACCGGCGACGCCAAGATCCAGGCGACCCTGCGGAAGAAGCTGAAGGGCCGCTGGGAGAAGGACAAGGCCCTGCTGGAGAAGGTGGCCGGGCTGCCGGAGCAGGAGGCCAGCGACTGGGCTTTCCTGGCCGCCGAGGTCATCAACTGGGAATGGCTGGCGCAGGTTCTGGAGGCCGCAGGCTGGGAGGGCACCACCCAGGAGGCCATTGACATCATCCGCGCCGCCGTGAT
Source organism: Flintibacter sp. (assembly GCF_046973065.1). Taxonomy (NCBI): domain Bacteria; kingdom Bacillati; phylum Bacillota; class Clostridia; order Eubacteriales; genus Flintibacter; species Flintibacter sp. The sequence continues at coordinate 43,952 of NZ_JBKVXZ010000015.1, forward strand.
CGTGGAGGAAGGCATGAAGGTCGGCGTGGAAGCCGAGCAGCCGGAAGTGTGAGAGAAAGGAGGGGCGGGCATGGCAGCCATCAACGCCCAGCAAATTCGGAAGATCTACGCCATCGGGAATGCCCTGGGCATTGTGGAGCGCGGGAGCGAGGACGATGACCTGCACGCGCTGGTGTCCGCCCTGACCGGGAAGGACTCGGTGAAGTCCCTCACCTACGCGGAGGCCCAGGCGGTGATCACCGACCTGCAGAAGCGCCAGGGCGCGGCTCCCCTGCCCCGGCACAAGCCCAAGACCCACCCGGAGCGCCCAGGCGGGGCCACAGACGGCCAGCAGCGCAAGGTGTGGGCGCTCATGTATCAGCTGGCCAAGGCGGACAAGGAGCCAAGCACGGCGTCCCTGGGGGAGCGGCTGTGCGGCATCATCCGCAAGGAGCTGCGGATGGACTCCACCCCCCAGCAGCCCTTTATCTGGCTGGACTTCCGGGCCTGCAACAAGCTGATCGAGGTGCTGAAGGGCTATGTGAACAACGCAAAGCGAGGTGGTGGTCACGGATGAGCGCGCTGGATCGGGTGCAGCTGTCCGACTTGGACGAGGAACAGCAACAGGTGGCCGAGCTGATCGGCCTGGACAACTACAAGCGGCTGGTGACCGTGTTCGGGGGGCTGTCCATCTACATCCCGAAAGCGGACGCCTGGGAGCGGATGGCCCGCGATGAACAGATCCGCGAGGAGTTCGACGGGTACAACTTCAAGGAGCTGGCTGGAAGGTACGGATTGACAGAAGTGCGGATCAGGAGTATTGTATCAGATAAGATGCGGGAGTTCCGCGCCCGACCCATGGATGGGCAGCAATCCCTCTTTTAAGCAATTTCATAAAGGGCTTTATTTTCCCGCTTCGCAAATAGAAGGTACAATCGGTGTAAATCCGATGTACCTTCTATTTTTTTGCGCGGGGGTTTTTGTATGAACTTTGATGCTGGCACCTGGTGGCTGGCGCTTCTCCTCCTGGGAGGGCTGACCGGGGGCTTTTGGTTTCTTTTGAAGCGCACTGTATTTGAGCGCGTGGATAAGCTGGAGCGGTCGGTCGGCGAGAGCGTCAAAAAGGGCGACTACGACAAGGACATGAAGGAAGTCCGGGAGGACATCGAGAAGATCAAGGCGAACTATATCACGAAGGAGGACTTCTTCCGGGAGCAGGCCAAGACCGACCGGAAGCTCGACCGCATCATGGATATATTGCTGGAAATGAAAGGGGATAAGAAGGGTGAGTAATCTCGAAAAGCGCGCGCTGCGGGCGGGCAGCTTTGTCCACAACAACGGCAAGGTGCTGCGGACGGTGAACATCCTCCGGCTGAAGTACAACAAGCTGACGGGTGTGCAGAGCGTCCTGGAGGATGACGGCATCGCCGAAGATGAGTTCCTGGACAGCGTAAACTTTCTGACTGAAGAGGGCTACATCCACCTGCGGCGCATCTCCAACAAAGAGCCTGCGGCCCTGGCCGACACGGACTACACGGCGCTGGAGGCCAAGCTGACGGGCAAGGGCATCCGGCTGCTGGCCGGTGGCATCGAGGACGATATGATCGAGGTGTAAGGGATGGGTAAGAAAGCGGGCAACCGAAAGCACAGCAAAATAGACGCTCTCGACCCCGCCCTGCGGGAGACAGTGGAGCAGATGCTCCTGTCCGGCAGCACCTATTCCGAGATCGTGGACTTCCTGGGGGAAAACGGTGTGGGCATCTCCGTTGCCAGCGTCTGCCGCTACGCCCAGGCATACCAAGCCAATGTGCAGATGCTGGCTGTGGCCCAGGAGAACTTCCGGCGCATGATGGATGAGCTGGACAAATACCCCGACCTGGACACCACGGAGGCCATCATCCGGCTGACCAGCCAGAACCTGCTCACAGCCCTGTCCAACACCTCCGAAGAGGATTGGCGGGGCGTGAGCATCGACAAGATGCTGCGCGAGGCCAACGCGCTGGTGCGCGCGGCGGCATACAAGAAGCGCGTGGAGATCCAAAACCAGGACACCACCGAGGCGGGCCTGGATGCCGTCAAGTCCCTGGTGTGGGAGGCGATGGCCAAAGAGCGGCCTGACCTTTACCGGCAGGTCAATGAGTTCCTGAACAGCAAGAAGCAGGATGGTCTGGAAGCGAGGTGAGTACATGATAAGGTGGTATGTCTTGCAGGTATCGACCGGGCAGGAGACGGCGGTGCGAGAGGCGATGGAGGGCCTGGGCGTCCGGGCGGCGGTGCCCCGTGAGGAACGGCTGATCCGCAGCGGCGGGGGCTGGACAACGAAGGTTTACACGCTGCTGCCCGGCTATGTGTTTCTGGCGCTGGAGTACAGCGCCGAGAACTACTACCGGGTGAAGGCGATCCCCCATGTGCTGCGCTTCCTTGGCCCCAACGGGCTTTCCCCCTCCTACCTGACCCACCTGGAGGTGGAGTGGCTGCGGCTGCTGGACAACGGCGGGGAGCTGCTGAAGCCCTCCAGGGTGGAGGAGCTGCCGGGAGGCGGTGTGCGGATCGTGGAGGGTGTGCTGCGTAACTTCCCGATCAGCAGCATCGACTATGACAAGCGCACCCGCCGCGCCAAGGTGGAGATCAGCTTGTGCGGGGAGCCGAAAACGCTCACCCTCTCCGTGGAGGGGAACGGGAGCGAGGAGGCTGGGAGTTCTTAAACGGCGTTTACAGGAAGCCGGACAAAGCAGGCGGTTGATTCGTCCCGCCTGGGGAGGCCGGTGGAAATACGGGTGAAATAACCGGGCTGAATGACAGGCTGGGTGGCGAAGCACACCCTTCCCCCCTGTTTTTCAGCCCTGGTTTTATGTTCCTGCCCGTGGTGCCGTTTAAGCGGCGCACAGACCCCTTTAAATTCGCCGCACCGGGCAGGCGGGGGTAATTTCCCCACGCCCGCCTAAAAGCCCGCTGTGGGGCGGCTACGGCCCACGATTGAACACAGGAGGAGGAAAGGCCATTTTGAAACAGCGGAAAATGCGGAGCATCAACGCCCTGGTCGGCGCGCTGGCCGAGGCTGAAAGCAAAATATACAACGAGGACAGCACCGACTTAAAGGGCCTTTGTACGCTCTTAAAGGATTTCTTAAAAAGAGATGACACCCCGGAGCGCGTCCGGCTGCGGCGGGAGTTCGAGGCAGGGCTTCCGCTGACCGGGGAGGACGGCCTGCGCCGGAAACTGGGGGCCATCGACATGGAGTTCTTCGGGCGGGCTTACTTCCCCCACTACTTCAGCCGCCCGTCCCCGGAGTTCCATCGGGAGTTGGACGCGATCTGGCAGCAGGGCGTACTGAAGGGGCGCTACCCTCTGACCCCGGCAGACACCAAGGCGATCAGCCGCCTACCGGGAGTACGCCGGGCGGTGGCGGCCCCCCGTGGCCACGCCAAGTCCACAAACCTGACCTTCAAGGGGACGATGCACTCCACCCTGTATGGATACAAGCATTATCCCATCATCATCTCGGACAGCTCCGAGCAGGCCGAGGGCTTCCTGGACAACATCCGGGTGGAGTTTGAGGAGAACACGGCGATCCTGGAGGACTTCGGGCCGCTGGCAGGCAGCGTGTGGCGCAGCAATGTGCTGGTGACCAAGACCAATATCAAGATCGAGGCCATCGGCAGCGGCAAGAAGATCCGTGGCCGGAAGCACCGGAACTGGCGGCCCGACCTGATTATCCTGGACGATGTGGAGAACGATGAGAATGTACGGACGCCGGAGCAGCGCAGCAAGCTGAAGAACTGGTTTGACAAGGCGGTGAGCAAGTCCGGCGACGATTACACCGACATCGTTTACATCGGCACCCTGCTCCATTATGACAGCCTGCTGGCCAAGACGCTGACCAATCCGGCCTACCGCTCCATCAAGTACAAGGCGGTGATCCAATTCTCCCAGGCGGATGACCTGTGGCAGCAGTGGGAAAGCATATTCACCGACCTGGCCAACGATGACCGGGAGGCCGACGCACTGGCCTTCTTCCAGGCGCACAAGGCGGCCATGCTGGAGGGCACCCAGGTGCTGTGGGAGGAGAAGCTGTCCTACTACGACCTGATGGTGATGCGGGTGTCGGAGGGTGAGGCATCGTTTAATTCCGAGGAGCAGAACGAGCCGATCAACCCGGATGACTGCCTGTTCATGGAGGAGTGGTTTGAATACTACAACGAGGCGGAGATCAACTTCCGCGACCCGGTCTTTGACTTCTTCGGGTTTATCGACCCCTCGCTGGGCAAGACCAAGCGAAGCGACTTCTCCGCCATCGTTACCCTGGCCAAGCACCGCAGCAGCGGATATATGTATGTGGTGGATGCAGACATTGAGCGGCGGCATCCCGACCGGATCATCGCCGATGTGCTGGCCAAGGAGCGGTGGCTCCGGGCCAGCTTCGGCCACGGCTACCGGAAGCTGGGCGCGGAAACAAACCAGTTCCAGTGGTTTCTGAAGGAGGAGCTGGCCAAGGCCAGCGCAAAGGCCGGGCTATATCTGCCCATCGAGGAGGTGCAGCAGACCAGCGACAAGGTCATGCGTATCCAGACGCTGCAGCCGGATGTGAAGAACAAGTATATCAAATTCAACCGCCGCCACAAGCGGCTGCTGGAACAGCTGACACAGTTCCCCATGGGGGCGCATGACGATGGCCCGGACGCCCTGGAGGGTGCGCGCTCCATCGCAAAGAGGGTGAAGCGGTTCCGCATCGTGAATCGGGCCGAGTTTGGAATTTAAGGAGGTGGGCAGCTTTGCCGGTCATTTTTATGGAACGCTCTCTGCTGGACAGCCTGACGGAGGCGGACATCAAGGAGATCATTGACGAAAACGAGGGGCACACCAAGTACGCCAGGCTGGAGGGATACTACGAGGGCGACCACGACATCCTCCGGCACAGGAAGAAGGACAGCACCGCCCCCAATAACCGCCTGGTCAACAACATGGCGAAATATATCACGGACACGGCCACCGGGTACTTCATCGGCAAGCCGGTGGTCTACAGCTCCCAAAATGACGCATACCTGGAGGCGCTGCAGGACATCTTCGACTACAACGATGAGCAGGACGAGAACATGGAGCTGGCCAAGGGTGCCAGCATCAACGGGGACTGCTTTGAAATGCTCTACCTGGATGAGGACGCGCAGATCCGCTTCACCAAGGTGCCGCCTGACGGCTGCATTTATATCTGCGAGACGGGGTACAACACGCCCATGGCGGCCATCCGCATCGTGTACTCCAAGGACAAGGACAAGAACATCATCAAGAAGGTGGAGTTCTGGACGGCCCAGGACTGCTGGTATTTCCGCAGCATCAACGGCGGCGCGCTGGAGCTGCTGGACATCCGGGAGCACTATTGGGGGGATGTGCCCTTTGTGGAGTACATCAACAACGAGGAGCGCCAGGGGGACTTTGAAGGCGTGATCACGCTGATCGACGCATACAACCGGGTGGAGAGCAACACGGCGAACTTCTTCCAGTATAACGATGAGGCTCTGCTGAAGGTGCTGAAGATGGGGGCCGTGACCTCCCAGGACATCGCAGAGATGAAGGAAAAGGGAGCCATCATCCTGGAGGACGGCGGCGACATCCAGTGGCTCATCAAAGAGGTGAGCGACACGGCCCTGGAGAACTACAAGAAGCGGCTGCGGGAGGATATGCACATCTTCTCGGCAGTGCCCAACCTGACGGACGCGAACTTCGGCGGCAACCTGTCCGGCGTGGCGGTGTCATACAAGCTGTGGGGGCTGGAGCAAATCTGCGCCATCAAGGAGCGAAAGTTCAAGCGCGGCCTGCAGCGGCGCATCGAGCTGATCACCCACATTCTGAACATCAAGGGCGGCCAGTTCGACTACCGGGACATCGACATCCAGTTCCGGCGCAACAAGCCGCAGAATGTGCTGGAGATCGCGCAGATCATCACCATGCTGTCCGGGGAGCTGTCCCGCGAAACCCGCCTGCAGATGCTGCCTACCATCGACAATGTACAGGACGAGCTGCAGAAGCTGGATGAGGAAAAGCAGCAGGAGGTCAACAGCTTCGGCCAGTACAACGCCCTGGCCCAGGCGCTGACCCAGGCCAAGGCCCAGCCGGAGGACGAGGACGGTGAGGGCGCATGAGCTGCTGGACGCGCAACGAGTGGATCGAGGACGCCAAGGAACGGGTGCTGCAGAACACCAAGCGCACCGACGATTACGCCAGGGAGCTGATCTTTCTCTATGACGAGGCGGCCTTCAACATTGAGAAGGAGATCGAGGCCCTGTTTGCCCGCTTTGCCAAGGACAACGGGCTGACCGAGGAAGCGGCCCGGCAGCTCCTGGAGGGGAAAGAGTTCAGCGTGTGGCGCAAGTCCATCGAGGCGTATATCGCCGAGGCATCCGATGCGGCCAAGGGCAGCAAGGCTCTGCTGGAGCTGAACACCCTGGCCATGAAGAGCCGGATCACCCGGAAGGAGCAGCTGCTGGCCAATGTCTACCAGAACATGATCGACCTGGCTGAGGACAGCACCACGAAGCTGGACACCCTGCTGGGCGATATGCTGCAGGTCAACTACTACGAGAGCTGCTTCTCCATCCAGCGGGGGATCGGCCTGGGCTTCCATGTGGCGAAGATCGACAAGAAGCTGATCCAGCGGGTATTGTCCTTCCCCTGGAGCGAGAAGCACTACTCCGAGGCCGTGTGGGGGGCCTGCGACCATCTTTCGGCGCTGGCCAAGCGGGAGATCACCCTGGGCTTCATCCAGGGGAGCAGCGTCCAGAAAATGGCCCGCGCCATTGATGAGGTGATGGACAAGGGGCGCTACAACGCCGAGCGCCTGGTGCGGACGGAGTGCAAATACTTCTCCAACCAAGGCGAGATCATGGGTTACAAGGAGAGCGGCATTGAGGAATACCAGTTTCTCGGCGGCACCGAGCATTCCGGCAGCTGCACCTGCAGTGAGCTGAATGGGCGGGTGTTCCGAGTAGACGAGGCGGAGGCAGGCGTGAACCTGCCGCCCATCCACCCCAACTGCCTGTGCATCATCAAAGCCCATTTCAAGAAAAGCGTTTTCGACAAGCGAGAGGGCGATCCCTTGGCGGACAACATCAAGTTTCGGGAATGGAAAAAGAAATATGTTGACAGCCCTGCAAGGACTGCTAAAATTGACTTAACAGAACCGGAACAGGCCGCACTGATGAAATACATCAGCAGCGATTCCTACAAGATCAATGACAAGCTGCGCCGGGGCACCGCCCTATCCAAAGGTGACCGGCAATTTGTGGAGGCACTGGATCAGGCGCTGAGAAAGCTCCCGGAGTACCGGGGGACGGTCTACCGATCCCTCGCTATGGGTCTTGAGATTGAGGATGCAGATGCGTTTGTAGCAGAATATGTTGTTGGGAAAGGCAAACAATTTCCCTCATACATTTCTTCTTCATTAGGCGTCTATGATCCTGATATGCCGATTCAATATATCATCACCTCCAGACATGGCAAAGACATGACGATGTTCAATGCCGGTGAGCGTGAGGTCTTGTTTCCAAGAGACACCTGGTTTCATGTTACCAAAGTATCCGGCCACACAATTTATATGGAGGAGATAGAGGATGACTAAGCAGCTGTACAGCGACTCTCGTTGGTGGGACAATCCCAAGCCTAGAACGCCGGTGTGCTGTACTTGTAAACATTATATCGGTGTTGTAGATGGTCATGTAAGCTGCAAGGCGTTTTCCAAAATACCTAAAGATATTCGAAACGATTATGTGATTCATGACCACCCGATTGAAGGAGACCATGGATTCCAGTATGAACCGGAGGATCCAAAGAATGTTCCGAAGTTGATCCCTCGGAAAAAACTCATGCCCTACGACTGATAAAGGGCATTCAAACACGTTAAAAACACCCCTTAAGGGGTGTTTTTATTTATGCCAAAATTGCAAAAGGAGGAATTGATTATGGCAGATATCACCACCGGCACCGCCCCTGCCGCAGGCGGCGAGGGGCAGAACCCCCAGCAGACCAATCAGCAGCCCGCAACGCCCACCGCAGAGCAGCGCACGGCCTTCCAGAAGTTTTGGGACTCCCTCTTCGGAGGCAAGGAGGAACCGGCCCCCGGCTCCGGCGAGGGCACCAAGAAGGACGGCGACCCTGCCCCCAAGGAGGGCGAGGGCACCAAGCAGGAACCCCAGGGCGGCAAGAGCTATTCCGAGGCCGATGTGGAGGCCAAGATCGCGGAGGCCAAGGCCGCATGGGAGGCTGAACAGCAGGAGAAGCAGCGGCTGGCCAAGCTGCCTCCGGAGGAGCGGGCCAAAGCCGAGGGCGAGGCCCAGGCGCAGGAGCTGACCAAGCTGCGCACGGAGCTGCTGCAGCGCGACCTGAAGGACGCGGCGGTGAAGAAGCTGACCGATGAGGGCTTCCCTGTGGGACTGGCCGACCTGCTGACCTACACGGACAAGGAGAGCATGGAAAAGAGCCTGCAGCAGACCCAGGATGTATTCAAGAGCGCGCTGGAGGCCGCTGTGAAGGAGCGCCTGCGGGGTAAGACCCCGGAGGGGCTTGGCGGCGGGGCCAAGGCGGAGAACACCGTGAAAGACCAGATCGCGCAGGGCATCAGAGGAGGCATGATGTAATATGGCCAATGTATTTGAATATGCGAGCGTATTCCAGAGCGAGCTGGACAAGGCCGCCGTGGAGCAGGCCACCTCCGGCTGGATGGAGCTGAACGACAAGCTGGTGCGCTACAATGGCGGCGCGGAGGTGAAGATCCCCAGCATGGACATGGACGGCCTGGCCGACTATGACCGCGACAAGGGCTTTGTGGAGGGTTCGGTCAACCTGAAGTGGGAGACCAAGGAGATGACCCAGGACAGAGGCCGCCAGTTCACCTTCGATGAGAACGAGGTCAACGAGACCAACTTCGTGGTGACCGCAGCCCAGGCCATGGGCGAGTTCCAGCGCACCAAGGTGATCGCGGAGATTGACGCATACCGCTACAGCAAGATCGCATCCCTCTGTGCCGCCAAGGAGCGGGCGGGCTATGAGTACACCCCCACGGAGAACGACATCCTGAAGAAGCTCTACTATGACATCGCGGCAGTGCAGGATGTGGTGGGCGATGAGACCCCGCTGGTGATCACGATGGCCCGCCCCGTGGCCGCCATCCTGGATATGTCCAGCACCCTGTCCAAGAGCCTGAGCGTGATGGACTTCAAACAGGGCGATGTCACGGTGAAGGTGAAGAGCCTGAACGGTGAGTTCCCCATCATTCGCGTGGGCAGCGGGCGTATGAAAACCAGCTATCAGTTCTATGACGGCACCACTTCGGGCCAGGAGAAGGGCGGCTTTGTGGCTGCGGAGGATGCCCAGGACATCAACTGGATCATCTGCCCCCGCACGGCCCCCATCGCCGTATCCCGCACGGACAAGGTACGGATCTTCGACCCGGAGACTTACCAGAAGAAGCGGGCCTGGGCGACGGACTACCGCAAGTACCATGACCTGTGGATCCCGGACAACAAGCTGACGGCCATGTGGGTGAACATCAAGCAGGCCAAGGCTGGCGTTGGCGGCTAAGAGGAGGGCATATCATGATTGCTTTGAAGAGACTGAATGAAGTCCGGCAGGTGGCCAGCGAGGAGCGGGCCGCCAAGCTGGAGAAGAAGGGCTTCACCCGGATCGGCGGCTCCGCCGAGGCGGAGGGCCGTCCGGTGACGGAGGCCGATCTGGAGAAGCTGGGCGATGCCTTGCTTGACCGGCTGAGGGCAGAGAGCAAGAGCGGCACGAAGAAGGGCGGCAAGCCCAAGGAGGAACCGGATGGATCAGGAGCTGGTGAGCCGGATCGCGGCGACGGCGAAAAGTAACCTGCAGCTGCCGGATGAGCAGCTGCCCACCATTGAGCGGTATGTGAAGCGGGCCATCAGCCGCATCCTGGTATTCTGCGGGCGGGAGGACTTCCCTCCCCCGCTGGAGGATGTGGCGGCGCAGATTGTGGAGGATATGCTCCGGGCTGACCAAGTGGCCCCATCAGAGAACGACGTGGCCAGCGTCACGCGGGGCGACACCAGCATCAGCTACCGGGACAAGGCCAACAGCCTGAAGGAGACGGTGGCTTTTGTGAAGAACTATGAGAGCCAGCTCATCCCCTTCAGGCGGATGAAGCTGCCGAAGGACTGCCCCGCATGACGGAAGCCGACATCCTGGCGCTGACCTATCAGGACAGCTGCTGGGTCTACCGTCCGCAGAAAACGACCCTGCCCTCCGGGGAGAGCGTGTTCCGGAAGGGGCTGGATGGCAGGCAGGTATATGAGAATATACCCTGCGCCCTCTCCAGCCCCTCCGGGGGCAAGCTGGGGAAAAAGGAACCCACCGCCAGCATTGACACCGACTTCCTGCTCTTTGTCCGCCCGGAGGTGGAGATCGAGCCTGGGGACACGGTGAAGGTGATCCGGCTGGGCCGGGAGTACCTGACGGAGGCCGGGCTTGCGGATCGGCAGCCCTCCCACAACAATGTGCCGCTGAAGCTGGCGAAGGCGAAAGCATGAGCCGGACAGAATACCGCTTCGATGGCCTCGACGCGCTGGAGCAGCAGCTCTCCCGCATGATCGAGGAGGAATATCCCGCTGAGTTCCGGGCAATGGTCATTCAGCTTGCCCGTGAGCTGCAGGGCAAGGTCAAGGAAAAGACCCCGCACAAGACGGGCCGACTCCAGGAAAGCTGGACAGTCGGCCCGATTGTCAAAAAAGGCGATACCTATTATATCGAGGTCTACACCAATGTGGAGTATGCGGAGCCGGTGGAGTATGGGCACCGGACACGGGGCGGGCGCGGTTTTGTGCCCGGCAAGCACATGATGGAGCTGTCCCTGGAGGAGCTGAACCAGGCCCTGCCCGGTTTCCTGCGGGAATGGCTCAGCGACTTCATCAACACCCATGACTTGTGAGGAGGAAGAGTATGTCCACCACCATTTACGAGGCCATCCGCAGCAGCCTGATCGCCCTGCTGAAGGGGCGATGGCCCGCCTTCGAGGTGTTCGGCGAGGGGATCGACAAGACGCAGGAGGAGGGCCAGACGGAGCTGGAGGACTATATCTATCTGGACATCATCCCCTCCGGCAACCAGAGCGCAGGCCGGGGCTACACAGACCGCACCATCCTGGTGGACGCCGCGATCCACACCAAGGGCGAGAGCAATCTGGAGTACCTGCAGATCAGCCAGGCGCTGGACGATCTGCTGCGCCCGGTATTCCGCTTTACCGACAAAGGCGAGGCCAGGGCGGTGACCATTCCCGACCTGGCCTTCAATATTGTAGACAAGGTACTCCACGCCACCTTCACGCTGGCCTTCCGCGACAGCATTGAGGAGCCGGAGGTCCCGCCGCTCATGGCGGAGCTGGAGTCCAATATCCGAACCAACCGAAAGGAGTGATTTTATGGGCTTGCCTGAAATTATCATTGAATTTAAGACCAAGGGCGTGACCGCCATCAAGCGCAGCGCACGGGGCATCGTGGCCATCGTTCTGAAGGATGACACTGAAGAGGGCCAGGCGCTGAACATCTACAAGAGCGTGCTGGATGTGGATCCCACCCACTTCACGGCGCGCAACTACGAGTACCTGAAGCTGGTCTATGAGGGTTCCCCCGCCAAGACCATCGTGCTGAAGGTGGCCACCACGGAAGAGAACCTGAACCCGCAGCTGAAGCAGCTGAACGACCTGAAGTGGAACTACCTGGTTATTCCGGGAATCACCGATGATGAAAAGACTACGGTGGCCGCCTGGATCAAGGAGGCGCGGGATGACCACCACAAGACCTTCAAGGCAGTGCTGCCCAACTGCAAGGGCGACCACGAGGGCATCATCAACCTGACCACAGACAACATTACCAGCACCCTCGGCACCGCAGCCTTCAGCACGGCGGAGTATTGCTGCCGTATAGCCGGTGTACTGGCTGGTCTGTCCCTGGCCCGGAGCTGCAGCTACTTCGAGCTGACCGACATCACCGCCGCCGATGTGCCGGAGGACGCAAATGAGCGCATCGACAACGGGGAGCTGGTCATCGTCTTTGACGGGGAGAAGTACAAGATCGGGCGCGGCGTGAACAGCCTGACCTCCTTCACCCCGGAGCATGGCCAGGACTTCTCGAAGATCAAGATCATCGAGGGCGTTGACCTGTATCAGGATGACATCCGGGAAACCTTTGAGTCCTCCTATGTGGGCAAGGTCATCAACGATTACGACAACAAGCAGGCGCTTGTGGCCGCGATCCTGGCCTATCACCGGGAGCTGGAGGGCAATGTGCTGGACAGAACCTTTGACAACACCGCTGCCATCGATGTGGAGGCCCAGGAGACCTATCTGCAGAGCCAGGGCACCGACACCTCCGAGATGGATGAAACCGCCCTGGCCCAGGCGAATACCGGCTCCAAGGTCTTTATCACCAGCAATGTCAAGTTTGTGGACGCGATGGAAGATCTGAAGCTGACCTGCAATATGTAAGGAGGGAACACACATGGGCAAATTGAGAGGCAACCGCACCCTGACGGGCACCTGGGGCGAGATTTGGGTGGACGGCGTACTCATTGCCGAGCTGTCCAAGATCACGGTCAAGGTGACCGCCAACCGCGAGGATGTGCAGCTGGACATTGATGTGGACAGCAAGATGACTGGCATCAAGGGCGAGTTCACCCTGACCATCAAGAAGGCATACACCCGGTACAATCAGGTGCTGGAGAGCTGGAAGAAGGGCGTTGACCTGCGCAGCCAGATCATCACCAAGCTGGCTGACCCGGACGCCACCAACGGGCAGCAGGAGCGTTACAGCATTGACAACTGCTGGTACAATGATCTGCCGCTGGTCAACTATGAGAAGGGTGGCCTGATCGAGGAGGAGGCCACCGGCGGCTTCACCCCGTCCGACATGGTCAACCTGGACGCTATTTCTGCATAAAGGGAGGATACGGACATGGACAACGAGAAGAAATGCACCCTGGCTGAGTTTTCCCGCCGCGCCCTGCAGCGGATGAAGGACAAGAAGATCCCCAAGAAGCAAACGCTGCACATCCCCAGTATGGACATTGACCTGACGATCCGCAGCCTGGAATATGCGGAAATCATGGAGTGCCTGACGCTGGAGGACAACGGCGACCCGAGGCGCAGCGACAAGTACAGCATTTATCTGGCCGCCGTGGAGCCGAACCTACGGGAGGCGGCCAAGGAAATCATGTCCCAGGAAGCCGAGCTGCCCCCGGAGGAGCGGGAGCTGAGGGAGCCGTTGGACATCGTGAACATGTTTGACCTCGCCGAGATCACGCAGATCTCCGAGGCCATCATGGAGCTGTCCGGCGCGATGAACGGCAAGGTGACCATTGTTGAGCAGCTAAAAAAGTAATTGCCCAGGACGGCGACGCATACCTGCTCCACTACTATATCCAAAAGGGATGGAAGGCAGAGGAGTTTTTAAGTCTGGATGATGAATCCAGGCTTTTTTATCAGGCATCAATGTGGGTTGCCTTGGAGGAACGGGCGCGGATGTTCTCATTTGAAGGGTAGGAGGTGAACTGCCGATGGGCGTCAGAGGCGCAATCTCAATCAAAGATAATATGTCGGCGGTACTCCGCAGCGTCAGACAAGAGCAGAGCGCATTCCGGCGCGATGTGCAGCGGACACGCCGGGAATTGGAGTCCACCTGGGATCGGCGGCGCACCGCCCGGCTTGACGCGACAGCCGCAAACCGGGCCGCGCAGCAGCTGCAGCGGCGGTTACAACCGCTACGAAGGAGAATCGTCACCGCCGTGGCCATTAAGGATATGGCCACAGAAAAGTTGAAGTCCGTGGCCAACAAGGTCAAGGCCGTGGGCAAGATGGTAGCCACCCCTATCGTTAAGCTGAAAGACGGTGTAACGGCGGGGCTTTCAAAAATCAGCAGCAAGCTGAAAAGTTTAGCAAAGGCCGCCATTCCCATTACGGTGGCGGCCACAGTCACCACCGCCGCACTGGGCGGCGTGGTGTCCAGCGGTATGCAGCTGGAGAACCAGCAGGTTTCGATGAAGCACTTCATCGGGGCCACCAACAAGGGCCTGAATGATGCCGGGGTGCAGAAGATTGCCGACGAATTCACCCAGCAGCTCCGCGAGAATGCCAACGCCACCCCGTTTGAAACGGGTGAGGTGATTGCGGCTGGCTCCCGCGCAGTGTCTATCGCCAACGGCGACACCAAGGAGGCCATGAGCTTGGTGAAGCTGGCCGAGGACATGGCTGCGGCCTCTGGCGGCACCAAGACCATCAGCGACGCAATCGAGGCCCTGGCCGATGCCAAGATGGGCGAAACGGAACGACTAAAGGAGTTCGGCTTCAAGGTTTCAGCGGAGGAGTTCGAGCAGAAGGGCTTCCAGGGCGTTTCCAACGATCTGCAGAGCTTCTTCGGCGGGGCGGCTGAAAAGCTGGCCACCACAGGCTCCGGCCTGATCTCCACCATCAAGGGCAAGCTGAAAAGCAACATTGCAGACATGGGCCTGAAGATCGTGGATAAGCTGAAGCCCGCCCTGTCCGGCATCATCACTCTGATTGACACAGCGGCCCCCGCTTTCGAGGCATTTGGAACAGGGCTGGCCGAGAAGATTGGCAGCGGGATCGAGGCTATCACCGCCTTTATCCCGAAGCTGACCAGCGGTTTTAAGGCGATACAGCCCACCTTGTCCAGCTTTGGCGCATCTATGATGGGCACCCTGCAGCAGGTCAGCGCGGCGGTCATGCCTGCGGTCAGCAGTATCATGCAGACAGTTCAAACCGTCCTTCCCGCCATTCTCCCTGTGATCCAGACGGTGGTAAACACCATCGGCCAGGTGATCAGCGCGGCGGCCCCGGTCATTGCGGGGCTGGTGCAGGGCATCGGGACGGTCATCTCCACCCTTGCCCCCGTGTTCCAGGTCATCTTCGACGGCATCGGCCAGAAGGTCGGCTCCGTGCTGTCCTTCATCGGAAGCAAGATGGGCTGGATCCAGGAGATCATCGGCACGGTGATGCCGGTGGTGGCAGACATCCTGACCTCCGCATGGTCGGTCATTTCCCCGATTATTGACATCGCCATCAGCGTGTTTAAAGTCCTTTTCAATGTGGTGCAAACGGTCTTTAATGGCATCGCCAGCGTCATCAGCAGCGTGTGGGATAAGATAAAGCCCGTTGTTGAGGGCATTGGCAACGGCCTGAGCTGGATCGCGGATAAGGTCGGCGGCCTGTTCGGATTTGGTGGCGGCGGTGGCGGTGAGACAGGCTCCAACGCGGAAGGCACCAACAACTGGCGCGGCGGCCCCACCTGGGTGGGTGAGCAAGGGCCGGAGCTGATCGACCTGCCGCGCGGGACACGGATCCTGCCCAACAAGGAAAGCGTCCAGCTGGCCAGCAGCCTGCAGCGGATGAGGGCGGCCACGGCAGCGCAGAACGCCCCCTCTCCCGTCCCGGCCAACGCGCCCATCCGCAGGGGCGGATCGTCCTCCCCTGCCGCTTCGGTCATCCAGATCACTCTGACGAAGCTGGCCGATAGCATCATGGTGCGAGAGGAGGCCGACATCGACAAGATCGGCGAGAAGGTCGCCAAGGAAGTGGTGCTGGCCGTGAAGAACATGGTGCCTGCGCCCGCATAAGGAGGTGGCCGCTTGAAGCAGCGCATCATTGAATTGAGCTATAACAACCATGAGGAGATGTTCAATCTCCCCATCAACCCCTCGGAGTTTGAGTTCTCTGAGGCACAGAACAACCAGAAGATTACCTTGCTGAATATCGGCGAGGCAAACCTGATCGGACACCGGGGCCTGGTAACAGGCTCCCTGTCCAGCTTTTTCCCGGCCCCATCGTCCCCCCTGGCCCGCTACGCTGACCGGGAGCCGATGGAGTATATCCGGTTGCTGGAGAAGTGGAAAACCAGCACACAGCCCATCCGCGTTATCATCAGCGACTGTGACTTCAATCTGGCCATGAGCATCGACAAGCTGACTAGGAAGCACCGGGAGGGGGACAAGGATGTGTACTACACCCTGGTGCTGTCCGAGTACCGCTTCTTGAATGTGCCTGCGGTACAGGTGGAGACCCAGCAGCAGAGTGACACCAACGGGCTGAACAACCGCCCCAATACACAGACTGCCCCCAAGAGCTACACCGTGGTGTCCGGGGACTGTCTGTGGAACATTGCAAAGAAATACTATGGCGACGGCTCCCAATACACGAAAATCTATGAGGCCAACAAGGGGACAATCGGGAGCAACCCCAACCTGATCAAACCTGGACAGAAGCTGGTGATCCCATGAGCTATGAACTGAACGCCGGGGGGAAGCAGCTGGCCGAGGTCATCGAAAAGGTCACCTGGAGCGGCGACAGCAAGCAGGTGGCCCGGAAGCTGGTATTCACGGTGGCCAACAAGGACAGCGACCGCTTTCTCCCGAAAGTAAACATCAACGAGGGCAGCCAGGTGCAATTCCTAGAGGACGGGAAGCTGCTCTTCAGCGGCCCGGTCTTTGATATTGAGAAGTCCGGCAGCGGGAATGTGGTGACCTACACCGCCCTCGACCTGATGTTCTATGTCATGAAGTCTGACATCAACCGGGTATTCGATAACGAAACCCCGGAGGCCATCACTGCCTGGATATGTTCCCACCTGGGGATCCCCTTCGGCTCGGCTGCAGCCACGGGGATCCCCGTTTATATGCCATGGCTGGGAAAGAAAGCGTATGACGGCATCATGGCGGCCTACACAGCCGCCAGCCGGAAGAACGGCAAGAAATACATCCCCCTGATTAAAAACGCCACACAGCTCCATGTAATCGAAAAGGGGGCGCTCTGCGGGGCGGTGCTGGACGGCTCCTATAATTTGACGGAGGCCAATTACAAGACCAGCCTGCAAAACCTGGTTGACCGGGTGCTGATTACAGATAAGGATGGCAACCAGATCGGCGTGGTGGAGGACACAGCCGCCCAGCAGAAGTATGGTGTGGTGCAGACGGTCTACAAACAGGAGGACGGCAAGGACGCGCAGACCGAGGCCAAGGCCCTCCTGCAGACGCTGGAGCAGACCGGCAGCGTCACCGGCTGTCCGGGGGACAGCCGGGCGGTCAGCGGTTACGCGCTGATCGTCCAGGAAACCACTACCGGGCTATTTGGCAAGTTCTATATTGAGAGCGACACCCACACCTTCACGGACGGCAAACACGAGATGGCCCTGACGCTGGCCTTCTCCAACATGATGGACGAGAAGGAGATTGAAAACCAATCCCAAGGATAGGAGGCGAGAGATATGTCAAGATGGGCTGTAGAGATGGCCGAGGCTCTGCGCGGTGATGGCTCCAGCGGCACGGACGGCACCTGGCGGTTTGCAACCGTCAATACCACCACCCCGCTGACCATCAAAGCACATGATCAAGTGATCTCGAAGCACCTCTACAAAAGCGCCTCCCTGTCCCTCCAGGCCGGGGATGAAGTGCTGGTGTATGAATCCGGCGTCGCGTTTTATGTTATCGCAAAGGTGGTGCCAGCATGAGCATATTCCCCTTTATCAGCCCGGAGGTTTTGGAGTCCTCCGAGAGCAGTGAGCTGCCGATGTTTCGGGAGTACGCATACGACTTTGAAAACAACTGCCTGCTGCTCCGTGATGGGAACACCTACTTGGTTGAGGGCAACGAGGCACTGCGGATCTGGATATTCAAGGCGCTGACTACAGAGCGATTCCGCTACACCGCCTATGACAGCGCCTTCGGCAGCGAGATCCACACCCTGATCGGCAGCGGCCTGCACTCGGAGATTGTGACCTCCGAGCTGAAGCGGTTTATCATCGAGGCGCTGATGGCCAACCCCTATATTTTAGAATTGAGCAATTTCCAGTTTACACGCACCGACAGCGGGGTGCAGGTCGAGTTTGACTGCACCACAGTTTACGGGGCCGAGCAGATTGAATGGGAAGCCAGGGAGGTGAGAGTGGCATGAGCGAGGAAACCATGGATTTCAGCGCATCTGCTGTGCTGAAGCGTATGCGGGACAGCCTGCAAAACCCTGTGAACAAGATCGAGGGCGGCTTCAGTATGGATAACCTGCAGGCTGTGGCCGAAGAGATGGCCCGCATGGACGCGATGGAGGTGAAGCCCATCCCCGACCATGTGCTGCTGGATACCGCCGAGGGCGAATACCTCGACCGGAAGGCTCTGGACTACAACGAAACCAGAAACCCCGCCGCAGCGTCGGTGGGAAACCTTCTATTCACCGGGGAGCCGGGGACGGTCATCCCGCTGGGCACGGAGGTTTTGTACTTGTACGGCACACGGGTCTTTGAAACCACTGCAGCAGCACAGATCAATACGGAAGGTTACTGCGAAGTCGGGGCCAAGTGCCAGACAGCGGGCACCGTGGGGAATGTGGCCATCGGCACCATTACGGCGCTACGCACGGCCATTTCCGGTGTCGCTTCTGTTACCAACACCGCCCCCTTTGGTGGAGGAGCAGAGGCCGAGAGTGATGAGTCCTTCCGAAACCGGGTGCTTGAGAAGATCCGGCGACCCATCACAAGCGGAAACAGAAACCATTTTATTTACTGGGCAAAGCAGGTGCCTGGCGTGGGCGGTGCCAAATGCCTGGGCGCGGAGATATGTGGGGCAGGCAAGGTCAAGGTGATCATCCTCTCCGACAAGTACAGCGCGCCGGATGAGGTGGTCTTGGACAATGTAGAGGCTCACATTGAGGCGCAACGCCAGATCGGGGCCGATGTGACGGTGGTGGCCGCCACGCCCAAGGCCGTCACCGTGGTGGTTACGGTCACGGTGGCCAGCGGGCACAACATCACGGACATCCGCCAGAATGTCCAGGCGGCTCTGCAAAGCTACATTGACAGCGTAAACCGGGAGGACTTCGACACCGCCCCCGTCCGGGGCGATGAAAACCGGAAGAGCAGCATCAGCTATTACCGGATCGGCGACCTCATCTTCGGCGTGGACGGCGTGGCAGATATTATCAGTTACACCCTGAACGGACAGCTGGCCTCCCTCACATCCGACTATGAGGAATATTTCACGCTGGAGGAGGTGGAGATCAGTGCCGATCAATGATGCGTTTATGCTTCCCAAGCAGGTGCGGACAATGGCACAGATGGCAGACCTCCTCCAAGCGGAGCAGACGGAGCTGACGCTGACGCAGCGCACCATTGCGGCAATGGAAAACCAGCTGATCATAAGCACCAGTACTTTTCTGCTCCCCCGCCATGAGCGCCTGTTCGAGCTGCCGGTCAATACTGCGGAAAGCCTGGAAGCGCGGCGGTCCAAAGTGCTGGCGAAGCTGATCGCGCGCGGCACCACCACGGTGGAAGCAATTCGGGAGATGGTGAGGATCGTCACAGGATACGAGGGCGCGGTGGAGGAGCATTTCAGCCAGTATGCCTTCACAGTTATCGTTTTTCCCCTGTTTGACAGTGTTTTCCCCGACCTGCCGGAGCTGATCCGCCAGATTGATGAGATCAAACCGGCCCATCTGATATTTGATGTTGTGGGCGCGTTTCAGCCCACTGTTCTGGAGAACAAAAACAAGGCTTCCCTGTACCGCTTGAAGATCCTCTCCCGCTTTGCCAACACCAGAGGCCAGCGGGTGGTACGGTTTGATGGGGAGGCCGATTTTGACGGCAGCATCCTGTTCAACCAGTCCTTCAGCGGGATCACCTTCCCGGCCATGGCCTTCCGAACTGCATTTCCTGTGCAGGAGGAGGTCAGCGCGACGGTGACCATGGATAACTGGTATGCCTTCGATGGGACGGCCATCTTTGATGGCACACGAAAATTCAATGCCCAAATTGTGCAGGAGGAGTTTTAGATGAATGAAAACAGTGTGATCACCAAGACACGCCGCAGAAAGCTCTGCATGGCCGCCAGTGACCCGGAAAAGCCGCTGGCCGTCATTACCCATGTGGCCTTCGGCAGCGGAGGTGTGAATGTCAGTGGGGAGCCAATCGTGCCCACGGAAACGCAGACTGCGCTCAACAGCGAACTGGCCCGCTATGAGGTGGAGAGCGTGACCTACCCGGACGAAACCACAGCCCGCTATACGGTGACCATCCCCAAGGATTCCCTGGTGGGCAAGGAGATCAACGAAGCGGCGCTGGTGGACAGTGATGGAGATTTGGTGGCTATCAAAAATATGTATTCAAAAAAGAAGGACGAGGGTGTCAGTTTTACCTTTGAATTCGATGACGAGTTTTAACTTAAAGGAGATATCTCATGGCTGAAGAATTTTACCAACTCCCGGAAAGCCCGGTTTATAATGCGGAGACCATCCGTAAGATCCAGGACACTGATCCGGTCCGGGCCAGCACCATTGTTAATCCCGTAATTTCCAGGCTCATTGAAAATACACATGCCGTTAAGAAACTTGCTGATAAAGCACAGCAGGAGGCTGCATCTGCTGCTGCGGCGGAAGAATATAGCTCCGAGTCCGTCTATGATGCGGGGTCTTACTGCACTCGCGGAGGAAAGCTATACAAGGCTAACCAGGATATTTTGTCGGCTGAGCCATGGACAGAAGCACATTGGACAGAAACTGATATCGCCGCAGAGCTTGTAGCTATTTATACGGCCTTGTCGAATAAGGCGCCTGGCGGATACGGATTAGGCGCTCCAGCGAAAATGGT